>DAIRDI010000357.1:0-3457 GCA_036796235.1 Candidatus Competibacteraceae bacterium
GCCCTCGAGCACCCAGTACGCTTCGGCCGCCTCGACCTCGCGCGGCAGCGTATAGGTCCGGTAACGGTTCAACGCCTCGATATGGCGATCATACGCTTGCGTCGCCAACTGACTGGTAAAGCAGGCGATGGCCTGGCGCTTGCGCTCCCATACGTCGGAAATATCCAGCAAGCGATTGGGCGGCAAGGGTGCGCCGATTTCGTAAAACGCCAGCGTCAGAGCACCGCCCAGACGGCGGGCAACCTCCAGCGCGGCCAAGGCCAAGTTCCGATGGTCGGGATGCAATTCATACGGAGAAGGCGCATACAGCCAGCGGGCCTCCGCGGCCAGCACGGCATCACGAAGCCGTTGCACCAACGGCTCGCCATGGACCAGTTCCCGATCCCGGTATTCCCAAAATTGAGGTTCGCCATATCCTAAAATAGCCGCCGCAGCCCGGCTTTCCTGACGGCGCTGGGCTGCGTAGTTCTGTCGCTCCAGATCGTCGTCCTGAAAACCAGCCCCGTCGGTCAGGACGATCACCGTAACCGGATCGCCTCCGGCGACGTGGCGCATGATCGCGCCGGCGCAGCCGAAAACTTCGTCGTCGGGGTGCGGCGCCAGCACCTGAACGCCGCCCGTTCCCAGGGTTTGCACGGCGTGGTACGGTATCAATTCGGCTTCGTTAAGCATTGGCGTGATGAGCGATCAAGATAGTAAAGAATACCATATTCGCCCTTACCAGCCCGGCGACGAAACCGCCATCGCCGCGCTATTTGGCGTCGTGTTCGGTCAACCGTTGACCGACAGTCAGTGGCGCTGGAAATATACCGGTACCGGCTTGGCTTCGACTCCGCCGGTCCGACTGGCTTTCGACCCAGCCGGGCGACTGACGGGCCATGCCGGAGCCATTCCGCTGCGCGGCTGGCGGCGGGGCCAACCCCTGCCCTTCTTCCAAATCTGCGATGTCATGGTGCATCCGGCCGCCCGTGGCCAGTTAGGCGGGCGAAACCTGTTCACCCGCTTGGCGCGGGAACTCCTCGGCGGACTGGCGGAACGCTGGCCGGACGCCTTTGCCTACGGATTTCCCGGCCGACGGCCGTTCCGGCTCGGGGAGTACGGCCGGGTTTACGGCAAGGTGGAACAAGCCACGGCCATTCATCGCGCATCCCGCCGTGGGGGGTTTCCTCTGTTGTACGCCCGACCGCTCGCCTGGGATGATGCGCGGCTGGATAGATTATGGGCGCGACTGGCGCCCGGCTTCGCCCTGGCGGTGATCCGCGACCGGGACTATCTCCACTGGCGCTACGCGACTCACCCCTCCCGGCGCTACGAACTGTTGGGATTGCATCTGGCCGGCCAGTTCCTGGGCTGGGCGGTAACGCGACGGAATGAGGAGCGGCTGCAAGTGGTGGACCTGCTAATGGCGCGCCGCTGGTTGAAACCGGCGCTGGCCGCGCTGGATCGAGCGGCGTTCGCGAGCGGCGCGAAGACGGTCGAACTCTGGCTGCCGCAAGGTTGGCGGGAAGCCGGTAATGGACAACAGGAATTGACCGAGGTGATCGTAGCCAACATGGTCTGGCGGTTGCCGATTCCAACCCGCGAAGCCGTCAGTGATCTCTACTATACTATGGGTGATTTGGATATTTTTTAGAGATAACGAATCCGATGCCTTTTAGCAATACCGAACAGATCTCACCCATTCTGGCTGAAATTACCCGGCTGAATCCGCGATCAATACTCGATGTCGGCTGTGGGCTTGGCGTCTATGGAATGCTGTGCCGAATTCATCTTGATTTGTATCATGACCCCGAATTCTATCGAAAACTGGATGGATCGCAATCCTGGCACACCCGCATCGACGGTATCGAGGGCTGCGAAACGTATCTTCCTTTCATTCCCCGTTGGGCCTACAACGACGTCTATCCAGGCAATGCTCTGGACATCGTACCTACTCTTGCAGATGGGCAATATGATTTAGTCCTTATCTTGGCCATGATCGAACACTTGGACCAAGACGCAGGGATGAAATTGATTGCTCAGCTAAAAAGAATTGGCCAAACTATTATCCTGTCAGTTCCCAAGAACTGGCAAGAACAACAGATAGAAGGTTATCCACTGGAAACGCATCGTTCGCACTGGACCGAGCAGGATTTAAGAGATGTGGGATTTACGCGCTTCCTGCCCCATTGGGGCGCGTGGTTGGCGGTTTACGGCATACCTCCCAACCCGGATTTTTCTCTCGAAAACGCCAACCAACCGAAAATCGACGGTATTTCCGAAAAAATCAACTCGATCAGCACCCAGTTCAGTACGATCAGTTCTCAAATAACCAGCATGGCCAACGAAATAACCGGACTTCGCGAACTCACCGCACGGATTCAAAAAAGTAGCGAGACCGCCCTAATCAATCAGCAGGTCATCTGTGAGCGTTTAAGCATCTCCAGCCGCATCAAATCGCTCGGACAACGAATGCATCGGCTGTTTTTTACTGGTCGTCCCTGAAAAAACAGCCGCTATCCGATTTGCCAGTGATTCTCCAAATGACAAACCCCCAACTCCAATGAATCTTTTTCAACCGAAAATTCGTTCAGGATCTTCTCATGATAAATCATCAGCCCCTGATCATCAAAAATTCGAGCATGGGCGTTATAAAATCCTCCAAGCAGGGGTATCCGCGGATAGGTGATGAGAATTTCGCGTTTTAAACCTTTCAAGGGAGGCCGACCGCTCAAATGAGTACCCGTTGCAAAAACTCCATAACCACTTTGCATCTTGATCGAGAAGGAAACGTGAAACGCAAGATCAGGATTACTGCTTTCAATCAGCAATCGAAAGCGTAAATCATCGCCGCGCCGACAGGGAAGTTCGTTCAATAATTCCAAGCTTACGATGCGCGCCAGGATTTCCGGATTTTCTCCACCTTCCGACTGATCCCGTCGAACGCCGCGTTGGGCTTGCCACGCTTCATAAGCCGGGATGACTTGCATGGTTTCTCCATGCATCCTGACTCGGCCTTCTCGCAGCCAAAGCGTTTCATCACAAAACATGCTGACCTGATACAGACTATGGGAGCAAAAGATGATGGTGCGGCCCCGATTTCTGAATTCCATCATCCGATCGATGCACTTTTTCTGAAAGTACACATCACCCACCGACAGCGCTTCATCCACGATTAGCAAATCCGGATCCAGCGAGGCGATCAGCGAAAACGCCAGCCGCATCCGCATCCCAGTGGAGTAGGTTTTGAGCGGCTGATCGATGAACGACTCCAACTCGGCGAACGCAATGATTTCATCCAGCCGGCCTTGCACCTGTCGGCGCGGCAGGCCCAGCACGTCCCCGTACAGAAAAATGTTCTGCCGCCCGGTGAATTCCACATGGAACCCCACCCCCAGTTCCAGCAGGCCCAACACCGAACCGTCGCGCTCGATGCTCCCGGAAGTCGGAGTCAGGGTACCGGCGATCAGTTGCAGCA
>DAIRDI010000358.1:0-3455 GCA_036796235.1 Candidatus Competibacteraceae bacterium
CAGGTCAGCATCTACGAAATCGACCAACCGCGCGGTTCCCGCGACACCTACAACCGGGCGATCATGATGTTGGACGGGGTCAACGGCGAAATCCTCCTCGCGGTGCGGCAGCTCTGGCAGCAGGAAATCCTCAGCGGCATCGAGGCCGCTGAAGCCCACCGGGCGAGAGCGCTGTCATGACTCGCCGCAAGTCGCTAAAAAGTCTGGGAGACTGGATTGGCGCGGGCGGCCACCAGTTCGCGGGCAGTCTGATCGCCGGCGGCGCGGGCGAACTTCTGTCATTGGATCACGATCGACTTGTGCCCGGTCGCTACCAACCGCGCCAGCGCCTCGACGAAGACTATCTGGCCGAACTGGAGCAGAGCATCCGCCAGTTCGGCATCATCGAACCTCTCGTGGCCCGGCCGCTGGCGGACGGCAGCTACGAAATCCTGGCCGGGCACATGCGCTGGCGGGCGGCGCAACAGGCCGGGCTGAACCCGATCCCCGTGCTGGTGCGGGACGCCGACGACCGGACCGCCGCCGCCATCGCCCTGGTGGAAAATCTCTTGCGCCGGGGCTTGAACCCGATCGAGGAAGGACGGGCGTTGCGGCGTTTGCGCGAGGAATTCGGCCTGACCCAGGCGCAGTTGGCGGAACTGCTCGGCGTCTCGCAGTCGGCGATCAGCAAGGCGTTGGGACTGCTCAACCTGGACCCGGCGGTGCAGGCGCACATTGAGGAGGGCCGACTGGACGCGGGACACGGCAAGACCCTGCTGGGCCTGTCGCGTGAGGTCCAAATCCGGCTGGCCGAACAGGCGGCGCACGCGGGCTGGAGCGTGCGGGAGCTGGAACAACGCCGGGCGACGCTGGAAGCCGCGCCCCGATCGCGACCCTCTCAGCCGCGCGATCCCGATCTGCTGCGTCTGGAAGAACGGCTGCGGGAGCGCTTGGCCGCGCCGGTGCGCTTGCGCTACGACGCCGCTCGCGGCCGAGGTCGGATCGAAATCGGCTTCGCGACCCTGGACGAGTGTGACGGCTTGCTGGAGCGGCTGGGCGTGCATGGGAACGAAGGGTGAGGCGATCCGCGCTCGACCTATCAGGCATCAAATCCAGCAACCACGGCGATCATGGCCTATTCTTACTAAGGTTTTGCGCCGCCGGTCCCGCGTCTTATTTCGCCCGCCAGCCTTGACTCCCTGAATCCTCACCATCCGCACTGGAAATTGGAACCGATCATCATGCCCGAACTCGTTATCTGCTTCCGCAAGCCCGCCCACTGGGCGGACACCGTCCATCTTCACTACTGGGATACTCAGCCGGCCGGCCATGCCTCACCCTGGCCCGGCGTACCGATGACGGCGGAAGCCGATGGCTGGTTCGTTTACCGTTTCAGCGGCATCCAGACCGCCAGCCTGGTCTTCAACGACAACCAGAGTTGCCAGACCGGCGATCTGCGCCGCGAGCGCAGCGGGTTTTACGCCAACGGTCAATGGCACGACAGCCAGGAAGAGGCGGAAGCCAGCCTCGCCAGCGCCAGCGCCAGCGAGCACTCTTCGAACCAACCGGCCTCCGCGACGAGCGCTCATGCGCCCATCGATCCAGCGGGACCGCTGGGCGATTTTCGCGAGGAAACCATCTACTTCCTGCTCACCACCCGGTTTTACGAAGGCGATCCCAGCACCAGCTTCTTCTGTCGCGACCGCATCAAGTTCAATCGCGCGACCGGCCAAGCCGAAGACCCGCACTGGCGCGGCGATTTCAAGGGCCTGATCCAGCGCCTCGATTACATCCGCGACCTCGGTTTCACCGCGATCTGGATCACCCCGCCGGTGGAAAACCGCAGCGGTCTCGACTATCACGGCTATCACGCCTACGACTGGACCCGGATCGATCCCCGGCTGGAATCGCCGGACGCGACCTATCAGGACCTGATCGACGAAGCGCACAAGCGCGGCATCAAGATCATCCAGGACGTGGTGGTCAACCATTCCTGCCAGTACGGCATTCGCGGCAAGGTCCACATCGACCACCTGCCGATCAAATACTACGTGCCGCAGGGTTCCGAGCAGGGCCGGGTCAACCACGGTCCCTACCAGGGCAATCTCGGCAACTACGCTTGGCCGAACCGCGACGACATCGACAATCCGGTCGCGCCGGACTGGTATCGGGAACGGCACGCCATGGACCCGGAGGGTAAGGCGCCGCTGGTCGATCCCAAGACCGGCGAAACCGTACCCAAGCCTGGCTACAACCCCGGCCGGTTCTTCGGCATCGACGCCCAAACGCTCGATCCCGACTGGTACATGCAGGAAGGCTTCATCTGCGGCGGCGACTGGGAAAGCGCGGCGGTCCAGCGCAAGCACATCGCCGGCGATTGCATCAACCTCGCCACCGACCGGCAGAACGTCAAGGATTATCTGATCGGTTCGATCAACCGCTATCTCGACATGGGCGTGGACGCGCTGCGCATCGACACCGTCAAGCATGTCGAACGCGACAACCTGCTGGAATACATCAACGCCTGGAAGGCGCATAAGCCAGGACTGTTTGTATTTGGCGAGAATCTGGTCAAGGGGTACGGCTGGGGCGATCTGGGCGGCGGCGACAACGGTCCCTCGTTTATCCGTCCGTGGTGGTACACCCGGCTGGGCCACGATCCGCGCGATCCGAATTCCGGCGGCGATTCCGGCTTTCCCCAGCTCGATTTTGGCCTGTTCTCCACCTTCCGCGATAATCTCAGCCGAGGCAGTTACGACGGCGTCGGCCGGGTGCTGGAGATGGACTGGATTTACGGCAACGCCAGTACCCTGGTCACCTTCCTACAGAACCACGACGTCGGCCCGGACAACGACTTCCGCTTCCGCTTCAAGGGCGAGCAGTGGATGGCGGCGGCGGCCTACAATCTCTTGTGGACGGTGCGCGGCATCCCCTGCCTGTACTACGGCGAGGAAATCGAATTCATGAAAGGCGCTCCGCAGGACGTGATCGGCAACGACGACACGCTGGAGACCACCGGCCGCGCCTATTTCGGCGATCATCTGACCGATGACCGTATCGCCGCAACACAGAGCAATCCGCTCTACCAACACCTCAAGCGGCTGAATCAAATCCGCCGCGCCATTCCCGCCCTGCAAAAAGGCGCGATGAGCCATGTCGGCGAATGGGGCAGCGGCATGAGCTTCGTCCGCGACCACAATAACGGAGAAAGCTATGCGGTGGTCGGACTGGCCATCGGCGGCGGTCAGGATATCAACATCGGCGGGATTCGCGGCGGCGTTTATCGCGACGCGGTCACCGGCCGGGAGATCTCCACGGACGGCGGCGGTTTGTCCTTCCATGTCCAGGGCAATTCCGCTGGGATCTACGTGCTGAACGGGCCAGGCAAGATCGGGGTGGATGGGGCTTATTTACGTTAGTCGATCTGGAATCGTTCAAGTAACGCGACGCGAACTCGCGCGGCATGGGTCGCGGTG
>DAIRDI010000359.1:0-3439 GCA_036796235.1 Candidatus Competibacteraceae bacterium
GATCCTGGCCGTGAGCGCGGGCTGCGCCCAGTTGGGAGCCGAGGCGGGCACGAATGCGACGCTGCGCGTGCAGTCGTTGTACAGCGACAGCCAGTGCGTTGGATTGGAGCGTCCCACCGTGATTTGGATCGCCGATGCCGAAGCCTGGCGATCTTGGCACGGCCGCATCACGAGCGCGCGTCTGCCGGCGCCGCCTCCGCCGGTGGTGGATTTTCCTCGTGAAGGCGTACTGTTGCTGGCGATGGGTTCCCGGCCCACGGCCGGTTATGGGTTGAGTTTGGCCGAAAGAGCGGCCACGGTCCGGGACGGGGTGCTGACGGTGCGGGTGGACTGGGGCGAACCCCCGCCCGGCGTCTTGCTGGCGCAGGTCATGACCGGCCCGTGCCTGCTGGTGAAAGTACCGGCGGCTTCGTTCGACCGGATTCGGGTCGTGGATCGACAAGGTCGGGTGCGTCTGGAGGGTAACCGCGCTGATAGCGCTCTCGATTACTTTGCACCAAAGCCCGCTGGCGGGTCATAATCAAGATTGCACCGTCGGCCGGCCGGTTCCCACGGACCGGACCTGTCATCCATCGATTTGCGACCCACGAAACCCCTCATGTCGGCACGCATAGCAACGGTCAAGCGCGACACTCTGGAAACCCGGATTCAGGCGCGCGTCAACCTGGACGGCGCGGGCCACGCCCGGCTGGCCAGCGGCCTGCCCTTTCTCGATCACATGCTCGACCAGATCGCCCGTCACGGGCTGATCGATCTGGACATCGAAGCGCAAGGCGACCTGCACATCGACGCCCATCATACCGTCGAGGACATCGGCATCACCCTGGGACAGGCGTTCCACCAAGCGCTGGGCGACAAGCACGGCATCCGCCGCTACGGTCACGCTTACGTGCCGCTGGACGAGGCGCTGTCGCGGGTCGTGCTCGACTGCTCCGGACGCCCCGGCCTGGAATACCACGTCGAATTCCCCCGCGCCCGGATCGGCGATTTCGATGTGGACCTGTTCCGCGAATTCTTTCAGGGCTTCGTCAATCACGCCCTGGTGACCCTGCATGTGGATAATTTCCGTGGCCGCAACGCCCATCATATCGCCGAGACCGTGTTCAAGGCCTTCGGCCGCGCCCTGCGGCTGGCGGTCGAGCTCGATCCGCGCGTGACCGGCGTACCCTCGACCAAGGGCAGCCTGTAAGATCACCCTCCAGCATTCCGCGCTTCCGCGAAGTCCTCCGCATGAACTACATCGCGATCATCGACTACGGCATGGGCAATCTGCGCTCCGTCGCCAAGGCGCTCGAACATGTGGCCCCCCAAGCCCAGGTACGAGTCACCCACGACCGTCACGAGATCTTGCGGGCCGATCGGGTGGTGTTTCCCGGCCAGGGTTCGATCCGCGACTGCATGAGCGAACTGGCCCACTGGGATCTGGTGGAGGTGGTCCGGGAAGCCGCGCTCGGCAAGCCGTTCCTGGGCCTATGCCTGGGACCGCAGGCGCTGCTGGAGTTCAGCGAGGAAAACGGCGGCATCGCCTGCTTGAACGTCCTGCCAGGGCGGGTGACCTGGTTCGGCGACCTGCGCGATCATGCCACCGGCGAGCGGCTCAAAGTGCCGCACATGGGCTGGAACCAGGTCCACCAGACCGGCGACCATCCGCTGTGGCGCGGCATTCCTCAGGACAGCCGGTTTTATTTCGTGCATAGCTACTATCTCCAACCCACGGACGAGACGCTGGTGGCGGGCCGCACCGACTACGGTTTCGCGTTCGCCTCGGCCCTCGCGCGCAACAATATTTTCGCCGTACAGTTCCACCCGGAAAAGAGCGCCCAGGCGGGCTTGCGGCTGCTCGCCAACTTCGTGGACTGGAACCCCTAATGGCGGGCGGTGAGTGGCTAGCGTTCGGTGGTCGATCTTCAGCGTTCAGAGTGGAAATGCGTCATGTTGCTCATACCCGCGATTGATTTGAAAGATGGCCAGTGCGTGCGCCTGCGTCAGGGGCGCATGGAAGATTCGACGATCTTCTCGGACGACCCGGTGGCGATGGCCGGACGCTGGGTGGAGGCCGGCGCCCGCCGCCTGCATCTGGTGGATCTGAACGGCGCATTCGCCGGCCAGCCGGTCAACGCCCAGGTGATCCGTCGTATCGCCCAAACCTTTCCCGATCTACCGATCCAGGTCGGCGGCGGCATCCGCGACGAACAGACCGTGGACGCCTATCTGGACGCAGGCGTCCAGTTCGTTATCATCGGCACCAAGGCCGTGCAGGAACCGCATTTCATCAGTGATCTATGCCTGGAATACCCCGGTCATGTGATCGTGGGGCTGGACGCCAGGGACGGGCGAGTCGCCATCAACGGCTGGTCCAAGCTATCCAAGCACCAGGTGGTCGATCTGGCGCGGATTTTCGAGCGCGACGGCGTCGAGGCGATCATCTACACCGACATCGGCCGCGACGGCATGATGCAGGGCGTCAACGTCGAAGCCACGGTCCGGCTGGCGCAGGCGATCTCGATCCCGGTCATCGCCTCCGGTGGAGTCAGCACCCTGGACGACGTCCGGGCGCTGTGCGCGGTGGAAGCCGAGGGCATCATGGGCGCGATCATCGGCCGGGCCTTGTACGAAGGCAGCATCGACTTCGCCGCCGCCCAGCAACTGGCCGACGCCGCGGAGAACGGCTGATGGGTCTGGCGAAACGCATCATTCCCTGCCTGGACGTGGATCGCGGCCGGGTGGTCAAGGGCGTCAAGTTCGTGGAGATCCGCGACGCCGGCGATCCGGTGGAAATCGCCCGCCGCTACGACGAGCAGGGCGCGGATGAGATTACCTTTCTCGACATCACCGCCAGCTCCGACGACCGCGAAACGATGGTGCAGGTCGTCGAACAAGTCGCCAGTGAAGTTTTCATTCCACTGACCGTGGGCGGCGGCATCCGCACCCTGGGCGACGTGCGGCGGATGCTGAACGCCGGGGCCGACAAGGTGTCCATCAATACAGCGGCCATCACTAATCCCGAGTTTGTCCGCGAGGCCGCCGAACGCTTCGGCAACCAGTGCATCGTCGTGGCGATCGACGCCAAGTCCGTGCATCAACCGGATGAAGCGCCACGCTGGGAAATCTTCACCCACGGCGGCCGGCGGCCCACCGGCATCGACGCCGTCGCCTGGGCGCGGCGGATGGCCGAATACGGTGCGGGAGAAATCCTGCTGACCAGCATGGACCGCGACGGCACCAAGCGCGGCTTCGATCTGGAACTGACCCGCGCCATCAGCGAAGCGGTCAATATTCCGATCATCGCCTCGGGGGGGGTCGGCACGCTCGATCATCTGGTGGATGGCGTCCTGCTGGGCAAGGCCGATGCGGTGCTGGCCGCCAGCATCTTTCACTTCGCCGAATACACCATCGAACAGGCCAAGCGCCACATGCAGGCGCATGGGATTGAGGTGAG
>DAIRDI010000360.1:0-3416 GCA_036796235.1 Candidatus Competibacteraceae bacterium
GGGTTGCGCCCCGGATCGTGGGGATGCCCAGCGCATCGCGTTCGATGGTGACCGGCGCGCTCAGGCCGGTCAGTGTGGTCTGTCCGTCGAGTTGGGGCAGACCGCCCTGCAACTGGAAATACAGCCAGCCCACGCCGCCGGCCGGCAAAACCAGCAGCACGACGCCGGCCAGCAGCGCCCAGCGCCACCAACGGCGGGGTCGGGGTCGAGGATTCGCCGTCTGCATCAGTGATTGCCTCCAGAGGGGAACACTGGCCGCCAATAGGGTCCAAGATCAGGCCATTCGCCCTACCGTTCATAGTATCATTTCGATACTCGCGCGAACTGAACGGGCGAGGGTGTTCGATCCTAAAATAAATTCCGAGGAAATCATCATGTCCGATCACACTGCTGACAACAGCCGCCGTCGTTTTATCAAGCTGACCGCCATCGGCCTGGCCGCCGCGCCATTCGCCAACGTGCTGTCGAGCGGAACCGCGCGCGCGGCGGAGATGCTCAGCGAGTCCGATCCGCAGGCCGTGGCGTTGAAGTACAAGGCCGACGCCACCCAGTCCGAACGCAAGGATGACACGCAGCTTTGCAGCAACTGCAACCTCTACACGGGGGCGGAAGGCGAGGCCAGTGGCCCCTGCTCGTTGTTCCCTGGAAAACTGGTGGCCGCCGACGGCTGGTGCGTCGCCTGGGTCAAGAAAGCCTGATTTTTTAGGAAATTAGAGGCAGTAGGTTGGGTTAGCGCGCAGCGCGTAACCCAACACAGGCAGGATGTTGGGTTACGGCCTACGGCCTAACCCAACCTACAAATCCTACCTTCTACCTTCTACTTTCCCCGCTTTCGATCCAGCCGCCAGACCAGATCTTCGATGACCTTGCGGTAGAGATCATCCTTGAGCACCGCATCCTCGACGCCGTAATCGATGTTGGGGTTGTCGTTTATCTCGATCACCACCACGCCTCGGGTGGTCTGTTTCAAATCCACGCCATAGAGACCGTTGCCGATCAGACTGGCGGCTTTGAGCGCGGTCTTGACCACGATATCCGGCGCATCCTCGACTCCGAAGGTCTTGAAGTCGCCCGCGCAGAGGCTGCGCTTCTGACCCGGTTCGTGATTGTAAATTTGCCAGTGTTCCTTGGACATGAAGTACTGGCAGACGAACAGCGGCGTCTTGTTGAGAATCCCGACCCGCCAGTCGAATTCGGTGTAGAGAAATTCCTGCGCGAGCACCAGATCGGAGGATTTGAACAGCTTGCCGGCGATATCCAGCAACTCGGCGCGGTCGTTGACTTTGAACACTCCCCGCGAGAACGAACCATCGGGAATCTTCAGCACGATGGGATAGGGAATATCGTGATCCACCCGCTCCAGATTGTCGCGGCGGACGATGACGGTCTTGGGGGTGCGGATGCGGTGGGTGCGCAGCAGTTCGTCCAGATACACCTTGTTGGTGCATTTGAGGATCGAGTCGGGATCGTCGATGACCACCATCCCTTCGCTCTCCGCCTTCTTGGCGAACGGGTAGGTATAGTGATCGATGCCCGTGGTCTCACGAATGAACAGCGCGTCGAACTCAGCCAGCCGACCGTAATCCTTCTTCTCGATCAATTCGACGTTGACCCCGCACTCGCGACCGATTTTGACGAATTGTTGCAGCGCCTTGGGGTTAGAGGGCGGCAGCGCTTCCCGGGGGTTGTGGAGGATCGCCAGATCGTAACGGTAGTTGCTGCGGGCTCGTGGTTGCCGCCAGCGCCGGCTCAGATAGGCGGTCAGCGCGCTCAGGAACAGTTCTTCCTGTTCGGGGGACAGCGAGTGCAGGTGCAGCGCCTTGATGGTGGCGATGCGCCACTTACCCTGCAAGCGGAATTCCACCCGCAGCAACGGCGAACGAAAGGCGTCGAACAGTTGCCGGGCCAGTTCTTGCAATTCCTTGGCCATGCACTGGCCGAAGCAGATATCCAGTTCGAAGGCGGTGGCGGTGAAGCCGGGCCGAGGTTTGCCCAACACCTGCTGGACGTGATCGTCGAGATCCTCGATGTCCAGGCTGTAGATGGATTTGCGGCTGAGATCGTTGAGCGTGCGCACGCTGGGGATGACCCGATGGCGGCGGGCCTCGGCCAGCAGCGAGCAGTAGTAGCCGACGCTCAGGTAGCGGTAGCTGCGACAGAGGTTGAGCACCCGCAGGTTGCGACCGGCCGTGGAGTATTCCGGTTTGGCCAGATAATCCTTGGCGGCGACGACGGGCAGGGTCGGAAAGTGCGCTTTCCAGTCGGTGGGATTTTCCACCAGGATGATGTGATCGGCCATCGGCTTGAATCGGTGCTCCTGACACCGTGCTCTAGGGTGATGACGAAGATGAAGCGGGCATCGCCAGCCGGGACCGGCGGTGGGAACGATAGAGAATCAACACGGCTTTCTGCCCGACCTTACCGTAGCGGGCCATACGCTGGAATTCCCGGTGCGGGATCGGCAGGTTGATGGAGTCGGTGACGGTTTCACCGTTCTTGGCATTGACCAGAGGATCGTGGACATAGATGTAATGGTCGTCGAAGCCGGTGACCACGACCCAGTGCGGGAAGCGCTCGCCGTAGATGCGGTAGGAACTGATCAGCACCAGCGGGATGCCGCCGGCCTCGAATTTCTGCCGCAACTCTTCCACCCCCAGGCTGCCGTGGCGCAGGGTGACCGGCAGATGCTGGAGTTCTTCGATCCAGTCTTCCTGCACCAGCCGCATCACCTCCTTCTTTTCCAGGCTGCGCACCGAGTCGATCAGGAATACGCCGTCCTCGTTGACGTGGATTTCCAGGTCGAAACCCCGGTGGTAAGCCGACAAAGCCATGCCGTAGGGACCGCAGCCGCCGTGGCCGGCGGTCATGAAGATGGTGGTGGCCTCGCGCCACAGCCGCAGTTCCAGCTTGCGGTCCAGTTCGAGGGTCGGGTCCAACACCTTCATCGCCATCATCAACGCCGCTGGACCGCAGGTGAAGTCGAGGGTTTGCTGGTAATAGGGGACCTTCAAGAGATCGACCTGGAGATGGGGAATCAGCCGTTTCTCGAAGCGCAACGCCGCCATGTGGTCTTCGTAATAATCCAGCACTTCCTTGAACTGGCGGTAGCCGTGGCGGCGGAACAGGCCCAGCGAGGCGGCGTTGTCGCGGCGGACCTCCAGCCGCATCGACACGCAGTCGCGCTCCAGGGCGGCGGCTTCGGCGGCCTTCAGCAGCCGCGAACCGACCCCGCTCCGGGGATGGTCGGGGTGAACGGCGATGGAATAGAGCCGGGCCAGCGACGCGCCGCGCGAGAGCAGCAGCAACACGTAGCCCAGAAGCTGGTCGGCATCTTCTTCCAACAGGGTGACGGCATGACCGCGGGTCAACAGATGGCGAAAGCTGCGGCGGGACAAGCGGTCGGTGGTGAAACACCG
>DAIRDI010000361.1:0-3363 GCA_036796235.1 Candidatus Competibacteraceae bacterium
CGCCACCTTCCCGCCGCAAACCGAATTCGTTGTCTTCCGGTTCGTTCAAGGTGAAGCGCAATACTTCTCGTCCCGGCTCGACCATCGCCATGACCACCGGATCGTCGGCGTTCACCACCAACGCGCCGTCGCCCCGGAAGATCCGCCGCTTGGCGGCGACGTATTCATCGAGATCGTCGTAGCGATCCAGGTGGTCGGGACTGAGGTTCAACACCGTCGCGACCCGGGCATTCAGGCTGTGGGTGGTTTCCAACTGGAAGCTCGACAGTTCCAGCACGTAGACCTCGGGGACTGTGTCGGTCTTCCACTCATCGCGCAACCATAAATCCAGCGCCGGTGGGCCGAGATTGCCGCCGACCGCCGCGCGGACTCCAGCCCGTTCGGCCATCAATCCCAGCAGGGTCGTGACCGTGCTTTTGCCGTTGGTGCCGGTGATGGCCGCTACCGGCGCTCGGGTCAATCGGGCCAGCAGTTCGATATCCCCCCAAACCGGGATGCCCCGCGCCGCCGCCCCGGCGATCGCCGGGGTTTTCACCGAGACCCCTGGACTGACCAGCAAACGCGCCGCGCTGGCGAACCGCGCCGGATCGAAACCGCCCAAGTAGCAGGGCACATCGGGAAATTCGGCTTGCAGCGCCGCCAGTCCCGGCGGATCGGCGCGGCTGTCGGTCGCGGCCACGGTCGCGCCGAGCGCTTTCAGCGCCCGCATCGCCGACCGGCCGCTGGCGCCGAGACCGACCACCAGCGTGGTTCCTTCCAATCGCAGCATCCGCGCCCTCCCCTACCGCAGTTTCAAGGTGGCCAGGCCCGCCAGCACCAGCACGATAGTGATGATCCAGAAGCGGACGATCACCCGGGGTTCCGGCCAGCCTTTTAATTCGAAATGGTGATGCAACGGCGCCATGCGGAAGATGCGCCGGCCGGTGAGCTTGAACGAAGCCACCTGAAGGATCACCGATACCGTCTCCATCACGAAGATCCCGCCCATCACCACCAGCACCAGTTCCTGCCGCACGGTCACCGCGATGACCCCCAGCGCCGCGCCCAGCGCCAGCGCGCCGACATCGCCCATGAACACCTGGGCTGGGTAGGCGTTGAACCAGAGAAAGCCCAGCCCGGCCCCGACCAACGCCCCGCAAAACACCAGCACCTCGCCCACGCCCGGCACGAAAGGGATGCCGAGATAGTCGGCGAAAATCCAGTTGCCGGAGGCGTAACAGAACACCGCCAGCGCTCCGGCGACCATGACGGTCGGCACGATCGCCAGCCCGTCCAGGCCGTCGGTGAGATTGACGGCGTTGCTGGAGCCGACGATGACCAGATACGTCAACGGCACGAACAGCCAGCCGAGTTCCAGCGCCACGTTCTTGAAGAACGGCACGAGCAACTGGGTTTCCACCGGCGTCTGGGCGGTGAAATACAGGAGCAGCGCCGCCGCCAACCCGGCGCAGGACTGCCAAAAATACTTGGAGCGCGCCGACAAGCCCTTGGAATTGCGCAGAACCAGTTTTTTGTAGTCATCCGCCCAGCCGATGGCCCCGAACGCCAGCGTGACCCCCAGCACGATCCAGACGTAGCGGTTGCGCGGGTCCGCCCACAACAGCGTGGCGACAGCGATGGCGACTAGAATCAGCGCCCCGCCCATGGTGGGGGTGCCTGCCTTGGAAAAATGGCTCTGAGGTCCATCCTCGCGAATCTGCTGGCCGATCTGATAGCGGCTCAAACGCCGGATCATGACCGGTCCGACGATCAACGCGATGAACAGCGCCGTGAGAGTACCCAGGATTCCACGCAGCGTCAGATATTGAAAGACATTGAAACCCCGATAGAAATGTTCGGTCAGCCATTCGGCCAGCAGCACCAGCATCAGCCGTGTCCTTCCGGGTTCGTCAGTCCTTCCCCGGCATCCGCCAGGGCCGCCGCCACCCGTTCCATGCGCATCCCACGCGAACCTTTAATCAATACGATGGCGGGTTCGCCGCTCTGAAGGTCGCGAGTCAATTCCGCGATCAACGCCGCGATGTTTTCATAGTGACCGCCGCCGTCCGCGAAGGCCAGCGCCGCCGCCCGGCTGTGTTCGCCCACGGCGTACAGTCGCTCGAACCCCGCCGCCCGCGCCTCCTGTCCGGCTTGGGCGTGCAGGGCGTCCGCCGTCGGCCCCAGTTCGAACATGTCGCCCAGCACCAGCCACTTGCGGCCCGGATCGACGCCGACCGCCGCCAGCGCGGCGGCCAGCGAAGCGGGATTGGCGTTGTAGGCGTCGTGGATCACCGCGCCGCCGTGCCGGCCGGGCAGGCGCTGCATCCGCCCGCCGACGCCACGCAGGCTTTCGAGTCCCTGGCGTACCTCGGCCAGCGTCGCGCCCACCGCCAGCGCCGCCGCCGCCGCCGCCAGGGCGTTGCGGACGTTGTGCCGGCCCGGCAACGGCAGGGCAATCTCGATTTCGCCCTCGGCCGCGATGAGTCGAAAACGGTTGTTCGCCGGATCGAGCACTTGGCCGCCCACCATCGCGGGTCGATCCAGCCCGAAATCCACCATCCGCCGTCCCGCGTTCAATCCGGCCCAGTAGTCGGCGTAAACATCATCGCGATTGATGATCGCCACGCCGTCCGGTCCCAGACCCTGGAAGATTTCGCCCTTGCCGCGCGCCACACCGGCCACGTCCCCAAAACCTTCCAAATGACAGGGACCAGCGTTGTTGATCACCGCCACGTCCGGCCGCGCCAGTTCGGTTAAATAGGCGATCTCGCCGTGATGGTTGGCGCCCATCTCGATCGCGGCGAAGGCGTGTTCGTCAGTCAGTCGCAACAGGGTCAGGGGCACGCCAAGGTCGTTGTTGAGATTGCCCTCGGTCGCCAGCGTCGGTCCCCGTAGCCGGAGAATGGCGGCGATCATTTCCTTGAGGGTGGTCTTGCCGTTGCTGCCGGTCAGCGCGATCAGCGGTCCGGTGAATCGGGACCGCCACGCCGCCGCCAGCCGTCCCAGCGCCAATCGGGTATCGGCGACCCGCAACTGTGGCAGCGGATCGGCGACCGGCCGCTCGACCAGCGCGGCGCAGGCTCCCCGTTCGCGGGCAGCGGCCACGAAGTCGTGACCGTCGAAATTTGGTCCGGTCAGCGCCACGAACAGCGCGCCCGCCGGCAATCGTCGGCTGTCGGTGGCGACGGCGGCAAAGGCGACATCGGCGCCGCTGACCGCGCCGTCGAGCAGGTCGGCGGCTTCCTGGAGGCGCAAGGGCGAGAAGGCGTCACGCATTCATGCGGCCTCGTCTTGCCGGGCGCAAGAGAACCGCTCGCGCACGACCGCCCGGTCGCTGAACGGCCGCCGTTCCGTACCCACGATCTGCTCCTGTTCGTGGCCCTT
>DAIRDI010000362.1:0-3348 GCA_036796235.1 Candidatus Competibacteraceae bacterium
GCCCTGCTCGCGCTGCGTCGCTTGTTGAACCAGGGCTTACCGGTTCGCTGGCATTTCGTTGGAGTGGGTCCGGACCATGGGCGGCTGATGAAGTTGGCGCAGCGGCTGGATGTTGTCTCCCGAGTAATGTTTCATGTGGGTCTCCCCCCGGATCAACTGCGACACCTTTATCAAACCTGTCACTTATTCGTGCTGGCGAGTTTGAACAACGAAGGGCGGCACGAACACGTTGAAACGCAAGGCGTGGTGCTACAGGAAGCCCAGGCCAGTGGCTGCATCCCTATCGCCACCCGAGTGGGCGGGGTTCCGGAATGTATCAACGATCAGAAAGACGGTCTGCTGATTCGGGATCGCTCCCATAGAGCCATCGCCGACGCCGTCCTCGCTATGATGGCGGTGTCAGCCTCTTGGCCGGATTATCAAAAGCGTGGCAGACTCAATGTCGAGGAGCGGTTTTCCGCGGACGTGATCGGACAGCGCATGGCCTCGATCCTGGAGGCGGCGAAGACCGGCCAGCCGTTCGATGCGGGTTGATGGTGGGGGAGAAGTTTTAAGTTTTAAGTTCGACCGGTTTCCGCGGATCGCAGGAGCGTTTCAAAAGCCTGTAACAGCGCCGCATGGGTGGCTTCCAGACGGTATTGCTGTACGGCGATTCGCGCCTGTTTTCCCAGCCGGGTTCGCAAGGCATCGTCGTCCAACAATCGCCGCAGCGCGGCGGTGGCCGAGGAACATTCGCCTTCCGCGTACACCAAGCCGCTGACCTCGTGCGCCGTCGCGCCGCACACCGAAGGGTTGTCGGGCGCCACGACCGGCAAGCCGGCGCGCATGTACTCCAGGATGGACAACGAATAACCGACCTCGCCGCGGGAGGGATGGATCGCGATATCGGCGCCTTCCAGCAGGGCGGGAACATCGTCGCGCCGGCCTGCGAAGGTACAGGCATCGGCGATGCCCAACTGTCCCGCCATGGCGATGAAGCGCGCCAGATCCGGGCCGTCGCCGACGAACAGGAAATGCAGGTCGCGCCGTCCTTCCCCCCAAAGGCGGGACAGGCAGGTCAGAATAAAATCCACGCCCTTGTAACGATGCGCCCGACCGGTCATCACCAGAATCTTCCGCTCGACCGGGACTGAGAAGAGCGCATGAAGGTCCGCCGCCGGTGGCGGGGTTAATGGCGGCAGGCCGTTGGGCGCCGCGAAACAGCGCTCCGGGGGCAAGCCGTTGACCTCGATCAACCGCTGGCGGACGAAGGCGGTGGCGCCGATGGCGCCGTCGACGGTCAGCCACGGCAGGCGATGGGCCAGGCGCTTGATCGCGCCCTTGAATCCACGGGCTGGCGTGCGCAGTCCGGGGGTATGGTCGTGGATGATGATCCATCGCACCCCGCACAGGCGGTACAGGGCATATCGCCATTTCCAAGTAGCCCAATCGGAGCAGTAGAGGATGCGCACCCGGTTGCGGCGCAACCATCGACACTGAGCGAGCAGTCGGCGCAGGCTCGATCCCCGGAAATCCTGTTCGACCGGTTGCAGCGGCGCTCGGGCGATCGCTGGCGGCAACGCGCGGATACGGGGGTAGGCCAACATGACCCGGTACTGATGCTGGTAGCGTTCGGCCAGCCTGGCCCAGAAGCTTTCCATCAGCCACCAGGCGTAGCCCACGTCCGAATCCCAGTTCGCCACCAGCAGCAGGGTGGTTTGGGAAGGGTTCATAAAGGCAGGAACCGGCCATCGCGGACCGTCATTCTGGTGTTGAGGCCATCGAATGTATAGCCGAAATTCTCGATATCCTGGCGATAGAGCCGCTGTACCTTGTCGATGGCTGTTGGCGTATAGATGTCGCGATAGTCCGTGCGTTGCGAGGCGTTGACATGGGCCAACTGGGAGTCGATGCCCAGTCGCTGGGCGATATGGGCGAAGTCTTCGGGCAGGGTTTCGAAGTAGCCCAGGTAGTCCAGCAGGGGGCGACCCTTGCCGTCGCAGATGAAGTGGCTTTGCGGCTGTAGGTGTAGATGGCTGTGCAAGCGCTCCGGCTCCAACCAGTCGAGTACGAAGGTGTTAAAATCGGGCGTCTGCCCCAGATGTTGTGCGTACCAGGCCCGGTCCTGTTCGTTCCAACCGCCGTCTCGCAGGTAGGAATAGGCGGAGTACAACCGATCCCAGGGATTGCGGACGAAGGCGAACTTGAAATAGCGGTTGAAGGCTCGGCGACCGAAAATGACTCGGTACTGAATGGCGGTGTAGTGGTAAGGCAGTTCACCGAACAGACTTTTGGCGACGGATGTTCCCGCGGACTTGGTGATATGGACGAACAGGCATTGGCGCTGGTCGAAGGCCCGCAAGGAAAAATCTCCCTTGGGGGAAGGGAATACTGCTTGGCGCAAACGCCGCATCCCCCACGGATGGCGCACTTTGTAAAACCAGAAACGCCACTCGTAGGGGACCAGTGAGCGGTACAGTTCTCGCATGCCGTGGTTATCCTGAGTGTGGCGAGGTGGAGGGACGCATCCCCAGCGCAACGCTGTGGAAATTCAGGGGTGGTTGGCGTGGTCCGTAGTGTGCTGCATTTTACCGGAGGCGGGAGTATGTTTGTATCGGAAAAGCTGGTTTTCATCGAGTTGCACAAGACCGGGGGCACCCATATTGGCCGCTGGTTGGCCAAGCTGGTGGGCGGCGAACAAATCGGCAAGCACAATCGGGTTCCTCCCGAACTGTGGGATCGCTTTATCATCGGTTCGGTCCGCAATCCCTGGGACTGGTATGTATCGTTGTGGGCCTACGGCTGTGGGGGTGAGGGTAGCGTTCACCAGCAGACCACGCGGCGGGTCGATCTGCATTATCTCTCCCGGCAGCTCCATTCGGAGATGGGAGCGCGCCGGCTGGGGCCGGTCGAGTGGGGGCGACAGCTTTGGCGCGATGCGCGCAAGCCGGTCGATGCCTGGCGGGCGGTCTACCGAGATCACACGGACGCTGGAGCGTTTCGGCGATGGCTTCGGTTGATAATGGACCCGGAACGTCGTTTCGACATGGGCGAAGGCTACGGATTCAGCCCGGTCGCACGGAGATTTGGGTTGATGACTTATCGGTACCTCAAGCTGTTTACCCGGCTGGGACCGATGCTGTATCAGGATCAGGCGTTAGGCACCTTGGACGGAATCCAACAAGCTTGGGAGAAGCAGCAATTGGTAAACTTCATCATCCGCAACGAGCGCTTGGAGCCGGATTTACTTGAAGCACTATCTCAAGCAGGCTGCGCCCTCTCCGAGGCGGACAGCGGGGCGTTGCGGGCGGGTCGCGGAGCGCGCACCAATGCGTCCAAGCGACTCCCGGTAGCCCATTATTTTGACGA
>DAIRDI010000363.1:0-3344 GCA_036796235.1 Candidatus Competibacteraceae bacterium
GTGGTGGACGTGGACGGCATTCACGCCGCCCACGACTTCGTGCGGCGCACGCTGGCGGCGCGGTTGCGCGATCCTCTGCGGACCACCTACGACGCCCTGCGCGCTCAGACGGAAGGCGATTACCGGATCGACGCCGTCGCCATGGGCCAACGGGCGCTCAAGAACGTCTGTCTGGACTATCTGTTGCAGCTCGATGATGCTGGGTTGCACGCCTTGGGCGTGCGCCAGTTCCAGGATGCGACCAACATGACCGATCAATTGGGGGCGCTGGCGCCGCTGGCCAACCAGGAGGGTCGGGAAGGCGCCGAAGCGCTGGAGTCCTTTTACGTCCGCTGGCGCCACGAGCCACTGGTGGTGGACAAGTGGTTGACCTTGCAGGCGACGTCCCGCCGACCCGGCGCCTTGGCGACGGTCCGGCGATTGATGGGGCACGAAGCCTTCAATCTCAGAAACCCCAACAAGGTCCGAGCACTGGTCGGTGCGTTCGGTCAGGCCAACCCCTTCCATTTTCACGCCATCGATGGCAGCGGCTATACTTTCCTGGCCGATCAGGTTTTGGCGCTGAACGACTTTAATCCCCAGATCGCCGCACGGCTGATCGGCGTTTTTACCCGCTGGCGCAAGTACGATCCACTGCGCCAGGAGAGGATGCGGAAGCAACTGGAGCGCATTCTGGCGGCGCCCGCGCTGTCGCCGGATGTCTACGAGATCGCGACCAAAAGTCTGGGGTGATAAATAACGATGCAGGAGATCGCTTGCGACTCAAAAATCTGGTTGACTCCCGCTATTGCGGGATGCAAAATACGCGAACTGATGTTGCGTTGCACAATAAACCTTAAACCCCAGTCAAGCAGGAGAACACCGATGGCCAATAATCCCTTCAATCCGTTTGCCAATGCCGATTTCAGCAAGTTCGATTTCAGCAAGTTCGATTTCAGCAAGATGATGGGTGATATCAAGATCCCCGGCTTCGACATGCAGGCCGCCATGGACGCCCAGCGCAAGAACATCGATGCGCTGACCGCCGCCAACCAGGCCGCCGTGCAGGGCATGCAGGCGGTGGCGCAGCGGCAGGCCGAGATTCTCAGTCAGGCCATGAGTGAGGTTTCCGCGGTGGCCCAGCAGTTGGCCAGCGCGGGCAGTAATCCCCAGGAGATGACCGCCAAGCAGACTGAGGTGGCGCGCAAGGCCTTCGAGCAGGCGCTGGCCAACATGCGCGAACTGGCGGAAATGGTCAGCAAGTCCAACACCGAAGCCTTCGCCATCATCAACAAGCGCGTCACCGAAAGCCTGCAGGAACTGAAGGGCTTGGTGACCCCCAAGTAAGGTCACGACTCGCGCTCCCTGTCCGACGGACAGGTCACGCGGAGCTTCCGTGTTGGCCTGTCCGTTCGTTTTTGCGAATTCTTGCTGACGTTAGGGATGCGCCATCGCTAGAATAACGCGGATCGCCGATCCAGCGAACCACCAACCATCAACGAGAGGACCGACGCATGGCCGAGCCCAAAACCCCCGAACTCAAAACGCCGGAAATGAAGATGCCCGATCCGGCGCAAATGGCGGAATTGTTTTCTCATATCGCCGACAAGAGCCAAGTGATCGTCAGGGAGTTCCTGAACCGCCAAAGCACGGATGGCGCTTTTGATATGCAGGATACCATGGCCTTGGGCAGATCCTTCATGGAGCTGACCCAGAAGATCATGGCCGATCCCGCCAAGCTGGCGCAGACGCAGATGACGCTGTGGCAGAATTACCTGGAATTGTGGCAGAAAACCCTGCCGGCGGTGTTTGGCCAACCGGCGGAGTCGGTGGTGCGCGAACCGAAGGGCGACAAACGTTTCAAGCACGACGACTGGCAGGACAACGTCCTGTTTTCCTACATCAAGCAGTCCTATTTATTGACCGCGACCTGGATTCAGGACATGGTCGCCAGCGTCGAAGGCTACGACGACAAGACCAAAAAGAAACTGATGTTCTACACCCGTCAGTTCGTGGACGCCTTGTCCCCCAGCAATTTCGTGATGACCAATCCGGAAGTGCTGCGCGTCACCATCGAGTCCGGTGGCGAGAACCTGATCAACGGCCTGAAGAACATGCTCGGCGACCTCGAGCGCGGCAAGGGCAAGCTCAACATCCGGATGACCGACCTCAACGCCTTCGAACTGGGCAAGAACGTCGCCACCACCCCCGGCAAGGTCGTCTATCAAAACGAGATGATGCAGTTGCTGCAGTACGACCCCAGCACCCCGGAGGTCTTCAAGAAGCCGCTGCTGATTTTCCCGCCGTGGATCAACAAGTTTTACATTATGGATCTGCGGCCCAAGAATTCCCTGATCAAGTGGGCGGTGGACCAGGGCTTCACCGTGTTTCTGATGTCCTGGGTCAACCCGGACGAGAAGATGGCCGAGAAGGTGTTCGACGACTACCTCAGGGATGGTCCACTGGCGGCGCTGGACGCCATCGAGCAGGCCACCGGCGAATCCGAGGTCAACGCGCTGGGCTACTGCCTGGGCGGCACCCTGCTGGGGGTCACCAACGCCTATCTAGCGGCTCAGGGTACGCCACGCATCACGTCCGGCACCCACCTGACCACCATGCTGGATTTTTCGCAGCCGGGCGAACTGGAAGTGTTTATCGAGGAAGAGCAGATCGCCTCGCTGGAAAAACGCATGGCGGCCAAGGGCTATCTCGATGGCAGCGAGATGGCGACCACCTTCAGCATGTTGCGCGCCAATGATCTGATGTGGTCGTTCTTCATCAACAACTATCTACTCGGCAAGGATCCGTTCCCGTTCGACCTCTTGTACTGGAACTCGGATTCCACCCGGATGCCGGCGAAGATGCACAGCTTCTACCTGCGCAACTTCTACCAGAATAACCGCCTGAAGGAGCCGGGTGGCATCAACTTGCTGGGTACGCCGATCGATCTGGCCAAGGTCAAGGTGCCAACCTATTTCCTGTCGGCCATTGAGGATCACATCTCGCCGTGGACGTCTAACTACGCCGGCAGCCGCTTGTTCAGCGGGCCGGTGCGGTTCGTGCTAAGCGGTTCCGGCCATATCGCCGGCCCGATCAATCCACCCGCGGCCAATAAGTATTTCTACTGGACGAACCCCAAGGGTTCAGCCAATCCGGATGAATGGCTGAAGGGCGCCAAACAGACCGAGGGTTCCTGGTGGCCGGATTGGTGCGCTTGGCTGAGCAAGAACTCCGGGGAGAAGATCCCGGCCCGCGTGCCGGGTACCGGCAAGCTGCCGGTGATCGAGGATGCGCCAGGTTCCTACGTCAAGTTACGGTTGATCAAGTAAGCAACCCAAGCTGTACAAGCTGTACGACGGGCGCCC
>DAIRDI010000364.1:0-3342 GCA_036796235.1 Candidatus Competibacteraceae bacterium
CGCGACCCATACCCTCGGCTCCAGTCATGCTGGCTTGATGGTCACCGGCAGCCACAACCCGGCCAGGTACAACGGTCTGAAAATCGTCATCGACAAAATCGCCCTGCATGGCGAGGTCATCCGCGATCTGCGTCGCCGCATCGAAACCGGCGACGTGCGCTACGGCGGCAGCGGCGGCGAACGGTTCGTCAACGTCCGCACCGATTACATTCGGCGGCTTAGCGAAACCTTGCAACTCACCAAACCGATCAAAGTGGTGGTGGACTGCGGCAACGCTATTGCTTCCAAAACCGCCCCGCCGCTGCTGCGGGCGCTGGGCTGCGAGGTGGTGGAACTGTTCTGCGAGGTGGACGGACGGTTTCCCAACCACCATCCCGACCCCAGCGTTCCGGAGAATCTGGTCGATCTGCAAACAGCGGTTGGCGAACACCGGGCCGATATCGGTCTGGCGTTCGACGGCGACGCCGACCGGCTGGGCGTGGTTACCAACGCGGGCGAGATCGTCTGGCCGGATCGGGTGCTGATGCCGCTGGCCGAGGAAGTGTTGGTCCAGCACCCCGGCGCGGGAATCGTCTACGACATCAAATGTTCCTGGCACCTGACCCGGCTGATCGAACGGCTCAGCGGTCGACCGCTGCTGTGGAAAACCGGCCACTCGCTGATCAAGGCCCGGATGCGCGAAACCGGGGCGCTGCTGGGCGGCGAGATGGCCGGCCATTTCGTACATGCCGACAGTTGGTTCGGCTTCGACGACGCCTTCTATGCCGCCGGTCGGTTGCTGCGACTGCTGGCCCAGCGCGGCGGGTCCAGCGCCGAGTTCTTCGCCGCCTATCCGACCGGTCTCAACACCCCGGAACTGCGGGTGGACATGGCCGAGGGCGCGCCGTTCACATTCATGGCCCGGCTGGTGGAACAGGCGGATTTCGGGCCGGACGCGCGCTTGATTCGTCTGGACGGGTTGCGGGTAGAATTCCCGCACGGCTGGGGTCTGGTGCGCGCCTCCAACACCACGCCCAGCTTGACGTTGCGCTTCGAGGCGGACGGCCCGGTCGCCTTGGCCGACGTTCAGAGCCAGTTTCGCGGACAATTGCTGGCGGTGCAGCCGGATTTGGCGCTGCCCTTCTGAACGGTTTCCGGTTCATCCTTAATCCTTACCTCCAAAGGTTGACTCCCCTCATGGCTCTCGACGCTCAGGCCGCCATCCAGGTGGCGCACGTTCTTACCGAATCGCTGCCCTATATCCGCCGTTTCGCCGGCAAGACCATCGTCGTCAAGTACGGCGGCCACGCCATGGAAAACGAAGACCTGAAAAACGGTTTTGCCCGCGACATCGTGCTGATGAAACTGGTCGGCTTCAATCCGGTGGTGGTGCATGGCGGCGGGCCGCAGATCAGCGAATTACTCAAGCGCATCGGCAAGGAAAGCCATTTCGTGGACGGGATGCGGGTCACCGATAGCGAGACCATGGATGTGGTGGAGATGGTGCTGGGCGGCTTGGTCAACAAGGAGATCGTCAACAACCTCAATCGGCACGGCGGATGCGCGGTGGGCCTGACCGGCAAGGACGGCGATCTGATCCGCGCTCGCAAGCTGACCATCAGCCGCAAGAGTCCCGATCTGGAAGAACCGGAAATCATCGACATCGGTCACGTCGGCGAGGTGGCCAGCATCGACAAATCCATCGTTGAGACGTTGACCCACGGGAATTTCATTCCGGTGATCGCCCCCATCGGGGTCGGGCCGGACGGGCAATCCTACAACATCAACGCTGACCTGGTGGCCGGCAAAATCGCCGAAGTGCTGCGCGCCGAAAAGTTGATCCTGCTGACCGACACCACCGGCGTGCTCGACCGGGAGGGCCAGCTGCTGACCGGCCTCGACGCCCGACAGGTTCAGGCCCTGATCGACGACGGCACCATCCACAGCGGCATGTTGCCGAAAATCGCCTGTGCGCTGGACGCGGTGCGCGGCGGAGTCAAGGCCGCGCACATCATCGACGGTCGGATCGAACACGCGGTGCTGGTGGAACTGTTCACCGACGCGGGCATCGGTACGCTGATTAAGGGTTAGAGGCAAGCACGAGGTCAGCGTAACCGTTCATCCCCTTTTCCCTCTTCGCTTGCGATTGGCGCCCCGGCGTTGCCCTCGAACACCGCGATGCCAACCGCGCTCGGAACCGCTTTGCTAATCCTGGCGGTGCTGGTTGTTGTTGGCGCCGGGTGTTCGGTAGCGCCCGTCCAGACTGCCCCAGCCGGCGAGGAAGCCGCGCGAATCGTGTGGGTGGTCAATCATGGCTGGCATACCGGAATCATCGTCCGGACGGGCGATATTCCGGAAGGCGCCTGGCCAGAGCGCGCGCACTATCCAGAAGCCGACTACCTGGAGGTCGGATGGGGAGATCGTGAGTACTACCCCGCGTCCGACCCGTCCATTGGAGATGCGTTGCGGGCGGCGCTTGGTCCGAGCGCCGCGGTGCTGCACGTCGTCGGTCTGACCGACCATCCGACTCGCAGTCTGTCATCCAGTGAACTCGTCGCCTTGGAAATCGGTGAATCGGGCTTTCAGCGGTTGATCGACTTCATCGCCGCCACCCACGACCGAGCCGGGGCCGAACGCGCCGAACCCATCGGTCCGGGGCTCTATCTCGACAGTCATTTCTACCCAGCGCTGGGTAGTTTCCATCTGTTCAACAACTGCAATACCTGGGTCGCCGACGCGCTACGCGCGGCCGGATTGCCGCTGCGCTGGGCCATGACCAGCGCGGGGGTAATGGCCCAGGTCTTGGGCTTTGGCAAGCAAGTACCCCCGCACTGATTGGTAAGAGGCCGTCTCTCGACAGGTGCGGGCGAGAGGGCGTCACGATCGCCAGCGTCGCCGCGCGTGCCTGTCCTCCTATGGCAATCCAAAATCGGTTGCGGATGTAGCCGCTATATTCCCCGGCCAAATACTCACTACAGCTTGCACGCCTATCAGGTCCAAATAGGAATGAATCAGTCGCGGAACTTCGGCTTGCGTTTTTCCTGAAACGCCCGCACCCCTTCCTGAGATTCCTCAGTGCCGTAGAACAGGCTGACTGCCTTCAGACCCAGCGAGGACAGACCGGCGATGTGGGCGGTGTCGGCGTTGAACGAGCGCTTGGCCAGTTCCAGCGCGGTCGGACTTTTCTCCAGAATCTCCGCGCACCAGCGGTCCACCTCGGCGTCCAGCTCGTCGTCGGGCACGGCTTTGTTGGCCAGCCCCATTTGCACCGCTTCCGCCGCCGTGTACTGGCGGCACAGATACCACACCTCCCGCGCCTTCTTCTCGCCGATCACCCGGGACATATAGGCGGTGCCGAAGCCG
>DAIRDI010000365.1:0-3324 GCA_036796235.1 Candidatus Competibacteraceae bacterium
AGTACGTGCCGGCGATGGGCGGCGAGGTCGCCAGCTTCGATACCGTGATCCAGCAACTCATGGTCGATGGGCCGCTGAGTCCCGAGGAGGAAGCGGCGCTGATCGAGCAGGGTTGGCGGTAATCAGGGAAGGGAGGGAAGGCAGGGAAGTCCTACGAATTCCCAATCTCAATAGATCGAGTCTTTCGCCGTCTGCTGTACGTCCATGTCCACGGTTATGGACCCGGCGGTTTCGAACTGGAGCGTCACGGAAAACCGTCGACCGTCTTCCAGCGGTTGTTGGAGATCGATGAACTGAAGGTGCAACCCGTCGGGCTCCAGGCGAGTTTCCGCGCCGGCGGGGATGACGATGGCGGCTGCCGAACCGCCGTCCCGAACTGGCTCGCCCGAGTCTTGCATGGGTGCGCGCAGTTCCACCCTGGAGGCGATGGCGGACGAGGCCGAAAGCAACCGGTCATCCTTGACGCCCCGATTTCTCAGCACCAGGTAACCGGCGCCAATGGTCGTCTGGGATGGCGTGGCCCAAGGATGGATGATGCGGATATCGCCCAATCGATAGCCGTGGCCGCTGGCCAGGAACGGCAACCCCAGCAGCACCAAGGCCGCCAAGGCCGAATAATATCGCCACGGTTTCATGGTGAATCCCATCGTGCGCTCAAGATTCTGACTTGGCGCGGTGGTTACACTCGGCGGGAGCCACCCGGCAACCCTGCCCCTGATGCCGGCACGCCTCAAGCGCCGCGTTTTCGGCGGCGGCTGGCGTATCGCCGAGACCGACGCCAAACCCTGGATCGCCCAAGGCCAGCGTGCCGCATTGTCCCGGTCCGAATTCCAACACTACCCCGCAGTCCGCCGCGACGCAACCCGCCAGCGCTCGCTCTCGTGCTCGTTGCGGGTCCACCGCCTCCCAGCGCAGGCGCCAATCCTGAGTGCTCGGCGCGTAAGCCACCGCGCCGTAACCGTCCGCCTTGTCCAAGACGCTCAAGCCCGCGCATCCGGCGGTGAGCGCCAAAATCAGTAGAAGCGCAACGTGCGGAATCGCTCTCATCATTTCATTCCCTGGAAACCACGACCGCCCTTGCCATGACCATCACCGGGCATTTTCCGGGTCATTCCCTCTACTTTGCCATCCCCTTTCCCACCACCCGCGCCTCCGCCTCCCCCGCCGTGATGGGCGTAGGCTGCCGACAGGGCAAGCGGGTTATCGGGGAGTGGCACGATCAGGACCAGAGCCAGTGCGAGGCTCGCGACGCGATAACGGGAACCGGTTTTGCGAGGATGATCGGCTCGTGGCGATGGGTTGGACCGGTGTTGTCGGGAATCGAACATGAACGACGCTCTCCAGATTCATCAATAGCAGCGGGAATGGCGCTCGAAGTTGCCAAAGGGGTCGACGAAGCGCGGATCGCAGAGAAACTCCCAGTCGGTGAAGCTCTTGAAAAACTCCATCACATCCTCTTTTTCCCGTGGGGTCAGTCTGAAACCGATGATGAGTTCGCTTTTGAACGGACTTTTGGCCCCGTCGCCGGCCAGCGGACCTTCGCCGATCAACCGTCCGCCGCGAGCGTAGTGATCGAGGACTTCCTCCAGGGTGGCGATGGAGCCATCGTGCATGTAGGGCGCGGTCAGTTCGATGTTGCGCAAGGTGGGCGCCCGGAACCGCCCCATGTCGGCGGGCCGCTGGGTGAATTCCCACAACCCCCTATTCCTCAACGGATAATCGCCCGTGCCGCCGATGTTGTAGAGGCCGTTATTGTGGAACTCCGCCTGCGGGAGCGGCGCCCCCACATGACCGACCGACTGGCTGAAATTGAAGCCGCCGTGACAATGAAAGCATTCCATGCGCTCGGAAAAAAACAACTCCTCGCCGCGGCGCGCCGCCGCGCTCATGGCGTTGCGATTGCCTTGAAACGTGGCCTGGTCATAGGGCGAATTGCCCGAAATCAGGGTGGAAACGAAGGCGGCGACGGCCTTGGCGACCCGATCCGCGTCGAAGGGATCGGCTTCACCGGGGTAAGCGGCGGCGAACAGTCCCTGATACAGCGCGTCGTAGCGGAAACGATCCAGAATTTCGGTTTCGTGATCGCTCCACCCCAGCTCCACCGGGAACTCGTTGAACATCGGGGTCAGCGCTTGCGTGTGGAGCGTCTTGAGCACCGGGTTGGCCCAGTCAAAAGTCGCGTTATAGACCACGTTGGTCAGGCTCATGGCGTTGCGCGGGTGGACTTCGCCGGTAGCGCCGATCGAGGTCTCGCGACCGTCCGTAAAGGCCCGAGCCGGCAGGTGGCAGGATGCGCAGGACATGCCTTGATTGATCGACATGCGCGCGTCGTAAAACAGATGGCGACCCAACTCCACCTTGGCGTCGGACAGGGGGTTTTCCGCGAATTCACGGGGTGTGGGAAAACCTTGGGGCACCGTCCAGGAGTAGTCCACAGGCGCTGGCGACGGCGCGTCGCCGGTATCCCCGCCTTCTTCACCGTCGCCACCCCCACAACCGCCCACGCCCAGCACCAACCCCAGCGCCAGCGCCCAACTCAACACCCGACCCATACTCATGGCTTCTGCACGGAGAACAACCGTTGGGGAATTTCCCTGGGGTATTGCTCGGGAGTCGCCCCGGCTCCCGCGATATAGGTAAAGTCCAGATTCAGGCGCGGCATGACCGGTATGCAATCGGGGTCGGGGTTGAATGACATGCAACCTGGGGAGGTGTCCGGCGTGTTGAACGCGACGTTCGACGCCTCCAGGGCCTTGCCTGCATCCATGACGATGCGGTCCCGGTCCACATCGAAGTTCTCCAGACAGAACTCGGCGATGTTCGGATAGCCACAGACGGCAGTGGGCGGCGTGCTGGGTTCCGGACCCGGACATTGCGTGCTGCCCAAGTGGATGTGGAACGGTTGGGCGGCGCCATCTGGATCGCCTCTCCCGTCGATCCGAATAAACTTGCGCCCGCCCCGCCAGTTCCACAGCATTCCCGAACTGTTGAGTGGCGAAGGCGCCGTGGCGTCGTTGATGTGGTTGAGTTCGTAGGGAATGCCGAGCTTGAAGCAAATTCCGGTGTAGCGGCCGCCGGGTGCGGTTCCGGCCACCACGGCGTTGGTCGGCAGCGGACCACTACCGCAATCCCGTCTCAGGTCCAGCATGGCCACTTTCTGGTGTTGCCAAACCCCGTCTTGATCCAGTTCGAGCGCTTGGCGACCGCCATCTTCCTTGACCAGTTCCACATCGTGGACGTAGAAGCGCCAGTCGGTGACCTGGTACGTACCGGGTTGCCCGACGCCCACGTCGCTGTAGGTATTCCCACAAGTGAAATCCTGCC
>DAIRDI010000366.1:0-3321 GCA_036796235.1 Candidatus Competibacteraceae bacterium
TTCCCAAACAGAAGAACGCCGACGCCACGCTGGCGGTCGCCCGGATTTACGGCAACCTGGACCCTTGAGCGCCGGGAACCGCCCGCCCCGGCGCAAACTCCGCACCCTCCGCCGCCCGCGCTTGTGCCATTGGCGACAATCGTCGCCGTCGCACCGTGACCTTTGCGACATCGCCCGCGATCCTTCCCCAGAAAAATCAACTCAGACAGCGAGTTAATTTTTCTCCACGATTAGGCACGGCAGTTGCTAACGAACCCCCTGCCGCCCATCCGCGGGCGGTGGCGGGTTTGCAATCCGCCCTCGACGACTTCACCGCTCCGAGGGAACACGCGCATGGAACTCACCAGTCAACCGTCGGCCGCCAGCCCCCCGCCGGCGCTTCACCCCTGTTATTCCCCGGAAGCGCACCGGCATTTTGCCCGCCTGCATCTGGCGGTCGCGCCGAAATGCAACATCCAGTGCCATTACTGCAATCGTAAATACCATTGCAGCAACGAATCACGCCCCGGCGTGGTGTCGGAATTACTCACTCCGGAGCAGGCGGTCAGCAAGGCGCTCGTAGTCGGCGCGAACATCCCCCATCTGGCGGTGGTCGGCATCGCCGGGCCAGGCGATCCGCTCGCCAACCCCGAACCGGTGTTCGCCACCCTGCGCGAGCTGCGGGCGCAGGCCCCCGACCTCATGCTGTGTCTGTCCACCAACGGGCTGGCCTTGCCGGAGCAGGTCGATAACATCGTGGCGCACGGCGTCCACCACGTCACCATCACCATCAACAGCGTGGACCCGGAGATCGGCGCGCAAATTTACCCATGGATCGTCTGGCAAGGCCGCCGGCTGCGCGGGCGCGAAGCAGCGGAAACGCTCATCGCCCAACAACTGCGCGGTCTGGAGGAACTGACGGCGCGCGGCGTCCAGGTCAAGATCAACTCGGTGCTGATCCCCGGCGTCAACGACGCCCATCTGCCGGAAGTCAGCCGGGTGGTGCGCGAGAAAGGCGCGATTCTACACAACGTCATGCCGCTGATCGCCCGCGCGGAGCACGGCACGCATTATGGCCTCACCGGCCAACGCGAACCGACCGCCGAAGAACTGGCGGCGGCGCGCGCCGCCTGCGAGACCAGTTCGACGATGATGAGCCACTGCCAGCAATGCCGGGCCGATGCGACCGGAATGCTGGGCGACGATCGCAATGCCGAATTCAGCATCGAGAAAGTCGCGGCCGAGACCATCGATCCGCAAGCGGCCATGGCCAAGCGCACCGCGGTTCGCGCGGCGATCGTGCGCCGATTGGAGAACGCGGCCCCGGCCGCCGCCGCCCCGCCGCAGCGCTCGACCGTCGTCCCGCTGCGCCGTCCGACCCCCGAGCAACCGTTGCGGATCGCGGTGGGCAGCCTGAACGGACAGACCATCGACGCCCACTTCGGCCATCTGCGCGAATTGCTGATTTACGACGTGTCCGCTCACGACGCGCGCCTGGTCGAGCGCCGGGAAATCGCCCGTTACTGCCACGGTCCGGTCACCTGCGGCGACGGGGAAACGGCACTGGCCGGCGCGATTCTCGCCCTGCACGACTGCGCGGCGATCTTGTGTTCGCGGGTCGGCTTCACGCCATGGCGAGCGCTGGAATCCGCCGGCATCGAGCCCAACAGCGAACACGCCGACAAATCGATCGATCAGGCCCTGCGGGCGCTTTACGACGGCTGGCGGGCCAACGGTCGGCTGATGATGGCGATGACGCCGTCGCGCGCGACCGCGAGTTGATCGCCTTTACCCTTCTTTTTACCGATCCTTACCGAGACGACTCTTCATGGCCAAAGCCCAACTCACCTTCGCCGATATCGGCGTCACCGTCACCGTACCAGCCGGAAGCCGGGTCATCGAGATCTCCGACAAGGTGAATTCGAACATCATCTACGGCTGTCGCGAGGGCGATTGCGCGACCTGCCTGATGAAAGTCATGCAGGGCATGGAGCACCTGAGCGAACCCTCGGTGTTGGAGAGCCGGATCCTCAAGGAGCACTACGCTGGATCGGATTTCCGGCTGGCCTGTCAGGCGCAGGTGCTGGGCGGCGAAATCGTGGTGCGGCCGGCTTAAGAATACCACTCTTCAATTAGGAGACAGGCTAATGCCATTAATAAACTTTTCAAATCCCGAACATCCACTCAAGACTGTTTATGCCCCGGCTGGCAGCCATATCGAAACAGTTTTGAAGATCGCCAAGGATAATAAGATTCCCATTGCCTTCGATTGCCAGGATGGTGAATGCGGCACTTGCCTGGTCAAGGTAACGAGCCTTGATAAAAAGCCTCGGATGAGTGGTCCCCCTACGGAGAAAGAAAGAAATCTGCTGAAACAATTGGGCAAACTGACTGATGAGGATATCGAACGCATTCTGGTCGATGACATTCCGCCACCCTGGCGGCTAGCCTGTCAGATGATCGTGCGGGATGAAGAAATCCTGGTCGAGTATTGACGGTCACCGCTCATGTGGTTGTCGTTGCGGCTGGAATCCTCAGCGCATCCCGGGGGCGACGATCCCCGGCGGGAAGTGCATGACTTTCTGATCGACCATCGCCGTGGCTCGCCCAACGACGAGACCTTGGCCCGGATGCTGGCGACGCAAGCGGTCGGCGGCGGAGCGTTGCCACCGGGTTTGGGGTTGCGGCCCGAGGATTACCAGGCATTGCTGGCGTGGCACTTTCCCAATGCGGTTCCGCCGCGCATCCCCCGTCGCCCTCCGCCGCTCTGGGATGCACGCCTGCTGGAGGAGAAGGACGAAATGGTCAACCTGCTGCGGCTGCATCGGGCCGGACAGGACCCTTCGGAGGGGTGGCTGAGCGAGATCGTCGCTACCGGCTGCATGGCCAACAACCATCTCTGGGAGGACTTGGGGTTATGGTCGCGGCGGGATCTGAGCGCACTGATGATCCGCAATTTTCCGGCGCTGGCGGCGCGCAACGACCGGGACATGAAGTGGAAGAAATTCCTTTACAAGCAGCTTTGCGAGCAGGAAGGCGTTTATCTCTGTCGCGCGCCTTCCTGTGCGGTCTGTAGTGATTACGCCCATTGTTTCGGACCTGAGGAATGAGAGGCCGAGGCCGGGCGACAGAGACGCGGGTCAGGCCAATGCGCAACGCTGCCCGACAGTTTTTCCCACCCCACGACTGAGGCCGGCGTCTCCGACTGACTCCGCCGCACTTCTTTATGGCGAAGAAGCTCGGGAAAATACTCTACCGAGCGAAGCACCACTTTCGACTTGGCGCTTGTTTTCGTTTCTCAAGAAACGGCTGGTTGCATGCTCTCAGGCATCCGCACCGCCA
>DAIRDI010000367.1:0-3309 GCA_036796235.1 Candidatus Competibacteraceae bacterium
CGCGAAGTCTGGTTCCTGCAAGCCGAACGGCTGGCGCTGGACGCGCTCGAACGCGACGAACTGGACATGGATGATTTCAGCCAACAAGTGGCGGCGCTGGGCGCGCCGCCCCCGGTCGACCTCCCCACCGCGGGAACCGTCGCCGGTGACGCCTGGTATTGCCCGCTGCCAGAACCGCTGGATCTGCTCCAGACCTCGCCGGCCTTGGTCAGCTATTTACTGCATCGAGGATTCCCCCAACACGGTCTATGGTGGACCACAGGCTCCGACCGAATCGCCCGTTGCCTGCTGGTCTGCGCGGGCCTGCCGCCCGTCGCCGGCTTCGCGGCGCTGTTGGATGGCAACTGGCCACAGTGGGGTTGGAATGAAAAATGGCTTGCTGGCGTCGCCCCCTACCCAAGCGATCCGCCCGCCGTCGAGGAGGAGGAGGAATAGCATGAATTCACAAAAAGTTTTCCAATGGTCGTCCGCCGGGCGCAGCCATGTCGGCATGGTTCGGGCGATCAACGAGGATGCCTGCCTCGTCATGCCGGAAATCGGTCTCTGGGCGGTTGCTGATGGCATGGGCGGGCACGAGGCCGGCGATCTCGCCAGCCGGATGGTGGTCGAGGCCCTGCAACAAGTCCCACCGCCCGCCGACTGGCCGGATTTTCTGCAATCCGTGCGGGAGACGCTGCATGCGGTGAACCGGCAATTACGCGAGGAATCGGCTCAGCGCTACCAGAACCGCACCATCGGCACCACGGCGGTGGTGCTGCTGGCCCATGAAACCCAGTGCGCCTGTCTATGGTTGGGAGACAGCCGAGTCTATCGGCTGCGGGATGGCCAACTCCAGCAACTGACCCGCGACCACAGCCACGTGCAACAACTGGTCGACCAAGGCTTGCTCACGCCCGAGGAGGCACACCGCCACCCGCTGGCCAATGTCATCACCCGAGCGATCGGTTCATCCGACGAGTTGCAAATCGACGAGGCGATCTATCCACTGCAGGCGGGCGATATGTTTCTGTTGTGCAGCGACGGTCTCAACAAAACGGTGAGCGACGAAGAGATCACCCGCCTTCTCGCCCACAGCGACCACAACAGTCAGGAAGCGGTCAAGGCCTTCATTCATTTGGCGCTGATGCGCGACGCCAGCGACAACGTAACCACCGTGGTGGTGTATATCAGCGATCCGTCTTCGGAACCCACCGAGGAGGCAGGCTCCGAGGCAACGACCCAACCGATTCCACCGGACTGGTACCTACAGTAGACCATCATGTCGCCCTCTCCCCCGGCCAGGAGGAAACCCGAGAAGGCCGGATCGGGGAGAGCGGCTTAGACCGGTTGCCCGCGCTCCCGAACCGCTCGCCGATACAGCGGCAACGGCTGGTCGGCCGCCGGTTGATAGCTCACGCTGAATTCGCCGAACGCCTCCAGCGCATCCTCCAGGCTGCGATCCGCGCGCACCTCGAACGCATCGAAACCACTGCGGGCCATGAAGAGCAACTGATCGCGCAGCACCTCGCCCACCGCGCGAAGCTCGCCCTGATAACCATGGCGCTCCCGCAACAGCCGAGCCTGGGAATAGGCGCGACCATCGGCGAACTTGGGAAATTCCAGCGCCACGAGCGCCCATCGGGGGAGATCGTCAACCATTTCGGCCACGTTGGCGGTATTCGGCAGGCGCACGCCGACCGGCTCGTCACGTTCCACCAGCGCGGCCCGCTCCCGTTGCCAGCGCGCCAGCGTCACGATGATCGGCCCGGCGGGCAGATCGGCGTCGTCGGCGACCTGTCGCCAGGAATCTTCGATGATTTCCCGGTTTTTGATGATTCGTCCCATGGTTGGGTCGCTCCTACGCCGCGTCGGCTTCCAGGATTCGCGTCGGGTCCACCGCCGCCGATTCCTTTTCCGGCGCATAGGCTTTGGCCCGGAACGGTTTGAGGCCAATTCGCCGGACCGTATCGAGGAACCGTTCGCCCTCCTCGCGTTCCGCGACGTAGACCCGCAAAATGCGCTCTAAAGTATCAGCGACCTCGGTCTTGGGCACCGAGGGTCCGAGGATCTCGCCCAAAGACGCCTCGTTTTCCGAAGAGCCTCCCAGCGAAATCTGGTACCACTCCTCGCCTTTCTTGTCCACGCCGAGAATGCCGATGTGGCCGACGTGATGGTGGCCGCAGGCGTTCATGCAGCCGGACATGTTCAGGCGGATCTCGCCGAGATCGTAGAGATAATCCAGGCGGTCGAATTTTTCATTGATCTGCCGCGCGACGTCGATGGAGCCGGCGTTGGCCAGGCTGCAATAGTCCAGTCCGGGGCAGCAGATCATGTCCGCCAGGGTGCCGATGACCGGCGCGGCCAGTTTTTGCATCTCGAGCGCCTGCCACAGCGGGTAAAGATCGGCTTGGCGCACGTCGGCCAGCAGCAAATTTTGGTGATGGGTGGCGCGGATCTGCCCGGAACTGTAACGGTCAGCGAGGTCGGCCACCGCGTCCATCTGCTCGGCGGTGATGTCGCCCGGCGCGACGCCCGGTTCCTTCAACGCCACGAACACGTTGTGGTAACCGGCCACCTTGTGCTCGGCGACATTATGGCGCACCCAGGTCGCGAACGGCTTGTCGCTCTTGAGCCATCGGGCGAAGCTGAGGTCGCTGGCGGCGTCGGCCTGATACAGGGGCGGGGCGAAAAAGCGCCGGACCCGCTCGATCTCGGCTTCGTCCAGCACCAATCCGGAATCACGGATTTGCGTCCATTCCGCCTCGACCTCATCACGGAATTTATCCGGCCCCAGCGCCTTGACCAGGATTTTAATCCGGGCCTTGTACAGATTGTCCCGCCGGCCGTACTGGTTATAGATCCGCAAGATCGCTTCCAAATAGGACAGCAAATCGCGCTGCGGCAGGAATTCGCGGATGGCGTGGCCGATCATCGGCGTGCGGCCCAAACCACCGCCGACCAGCACTCGAAAACCGATTTCGCCCCGTTCGTCGCGCAGCAAGTTCAAACCGATGTCGTGGACTTGCGCCGCCGCGCGGTCGTGGGTCGCGCCGGTGACGGCGATCTTGAACTTGCGCGGCAGATAGGAGAATTCGGGATGAAAAGTCGACCACTGGCGGATGATCTCGCAATAGATGCGCGGGTCTTCGAGTTCATCCCGGGCGACCCCGGACAAATGATCGGCGGTGACATTGCGGATGCAGTTGCCGCTGGTCTGAATGGCGTGCATCTCCACGCGGGCCAGATCGGCGAGGATGTCCGGCGTCTCTTCCAGTTTGGGCCAGTTGTATTGAATGTTCTGCCGGGTCGTGAAGTGGCCAAAGTTTTTAT
>DAIRDI010000368.1:0-3251 GCA_036796235.1 Candidatus Competibacteraceae bacterium
TGACCCCGTTCTCGGCCAGGTATTCGGTCAAATCCTCGGCCATGCGCTTGGTCAGCGTGGTGACCAGCACCCGTTCCTTCAGAATCACCCGCTCGCGGATTTCCCCGAGTAAATCGTCCACCTGTCGCAGCGCCGGCCGCACGTCGACCTCGGGGTCCACCAATCCAGTGGGCCGCACCACCTGTTCCACCACCGCGCCGACCGAATGCTCCAGCTCGTAGGGGCCGGGCGTGGCGGAAATAAAAAGGGTCTGGCCGCTGAGCCGAACGAATTCGTCGAAGCGCAACGGCCGGTTGTCCAGCGCGCAGGGCAGACGGAATCCGTACTCGACCAGGGTTTCCTTGCGCGACCGGTCGCCCTTGTACATCGCCCCCAGTTGCGGGACGGTGACGTGACTCTCGTCGATGATGATCAGCGCGTCCGGCGGCAAATAATCGAACAAGGTCGGCGGCGGCTCGCCCACCTCGCGGCCCGACAGATGCCGGGAATAATTCTCGATGCCGCTGCAATAGCCCAGCTCCTGCATCATCTCAAGATCGAAGCGGGTGCGCTGCTCCAAGCGTTGGGCTTCCAGCAGCTTGTTGGCGGCGTGGAGTTCGGCCAGCCGCTCCCGCAGTTCGTCCTTGATGACCTCCACCGCCTGCAACAACTGCTCGCGCGGGGTGACGTAGTGGCTTTTGGGATAGACGGTATAGCGCGGGGTCTTGCGCAGCACCTTGCCGGTCAATGGATCGAACAGGCTGAGCGACTCGATTTCATCGTCGAACAGTTCCACCCGCACCGCTTCTGTGTCGGATTCGGCGGGATGAATATCGATGATTTCGCCGCGCACCCGAAACGTGCCGCGCGCCAGTTCCAGGTCGTTGCGGGTGTACTGCAAATCCGCCAGCCGGCGCAGGATGGCGCGCTGGTCCACCCGTTCGCCGCGCACCAGATGCAGCAGCATCTTCATGTACGAATCGGGATCACCCAGCCCGTAAATGGCCGAAACCGTGGCGACGATGATCGTATCGGGACGCTCCAGAATCGCCTTGGTCGCCGACAGCCGCATCTGTTCGATGTGCTCGTTGATCGAAGCATCTTTTTCGATGTAGGTGTCGGACGAGGGGACGTAGGCTTCCGGCTGGTAATAGTCGTAATAGGAGACGAAGTATTCCACCGCGTTGTCCGGGAAGAACTCCTTCATCTCGCCGTACAGTTGCGCCGCCAGGGTCTTGTTCGGCGCCAGCACCAGCGCCGGGCGCTGCACGGCGGCGATGACATTCGCCACGGCGAAGGTTTTGCCGCTGCCGGTCACGCCCAGCAGGGTTTGGTGGGACAAGCCATCGTTCAGGCCGGCGACGAGCGCGCGGATGGCGTCCGGCTGATCGCCGGCGGGTTGGAAGCGGGCGCGGAGCTGGAAAGTTGGATTGGTTTGCATGGGAATTGGTTGGGACCGTGATTTTCAGTATCATCCGACCGACGGCACGACCGCCGCGTTCAAAAAAACCCAGCGCCCAGGAGAACCCCCCGTGAGCACCCCGCTTTCCGAACGTGTACAGCGCATCAAACCCTCCCCTACCCTGGCGGTGACCGCCAAGGCCAACGCACTGAAGGCCGAGGGCAAGGACGTGATCGGTCTGGGCGCCGGCGAGCCGGATTTCGACACCCCCGATTTCATCAAGGAGGCGGCGATCAAGGCCATTCAGTCCGGCTTCACCAAGTACACGCCGGTGGACGGCACGGTCGGCCTGAAAAAGGCGATCATCGCCAAATTCCAGCGCGACAACGGGCTGAACTACGAGCCGAAGCAGATTCTGGTCTCGGTCGGCGGCAAGCAAAGCTTCTACAACCTGGCTCAGGCGCTGCTGGGCGACGGCGACGAAGTGATCATCCCGGCGCCGTATTGGGTGTCCTATCCCGACATGGTCCTGCTGGCCGACGGCGCGCCGGTGATCGTCGACGCGGGCATCGAGCAGAATTTCAAGATCACCCCGGCCCAACTGGAAGCGGCCATCACCCCGCGCACCAAACTGGTGGTGATCAACAGTCCCTCCAACCCGACCGGGGTCGCCTACCGCGCCGCCGAACTGGCCGCGCTGGGCGAGGTGCTGCGCCGGCATCCGCAAGTCTACATCGCCACCGACGACATCTACGAACACATCCTGTGGACCGAGGAAAAATTTCACACCCTCCTCAACGTCTGCCCGGACCTCTACGACCGGACCATCGTGCTGAACGGGGTTTCCAAAGCCTATTCGATGACCGGCTGGCGGATCGGTTACTGCGGCGGTCCCAGGGACTTGGTGGAAGCGATGACTAATATTCAGTCGCAGAGTACGTCCAACCCGACCTCGATCTCCCAGGTGGCGGCGGAAGCGGCGCTGAACGGCGATCAATCCTGCATCCAGGTGATGAACGAGGCGTTCGTGAAGCGGCACGCCTATGTCTACGACGTCCTGAAGGCCATGGAGGGGGTCAAGGTGGCGCCGGCGGATGGGACGTTCTACATCTTCCCCAGTTTCCAGAAGGTGATCGAGCGAATGGGCCTGGCCAACGACATCGCCTTCGCGGAAATGCTGCTCAACGAAGTCGGGGTCGCGGTAGTGCCCGGCTCGGCGTTCGGCGCCGAGGGCTGCGCGCGGATTTCCTTCGCCACCAGCATGGGTAACCTGACCAAGGCCATGGAGCGCATCGCCAAGGCGATCCGGCGCTGATCCGGGATTGACAGGAGGGCGGGGGATACCTACAATCCCGCCTCTCCCATTCCCCGGTAGCTCAGTCGGTAGAGCAAGTGACTGTTAATCACTGGGTCCGTGGTTCGAGTCCGCGCCGGGGAGCCAAATAAATCAAGGGCTTGTCGAACGACAGGCCTTTTTTTTGCCGGGTTGTCCACAGGTTGTCCGGGAACCGACCACCGCTAACGATCCAACGACCAACTATTCGTCCAGGCGCGCGGTCGTCCGAAGCGCCCGACATCCCGCACTCAGGTTGACTCCTCCCTTGGCCCACTACCTGTCAAGCAACGCCTTTCGCAAGCGCTCCACGCCCTCGACCAGATAGGGGATGGCGTTGGTATAAGCGAAGCGCACATGTCGGTTCGGCTGATAATTGCCGAAATCGAGGCCCGGAGTGATGGCGACACCCGCGTTCTCCAGAAGATGCCGGGCAAAAGCCTGGCTATCGTCGGTGAAGCGACCACAGTCGGCGTAGAGATAGAACGCGCCGTCCGGAGTAACGGGAATCTCGAAGCCCAACTCGCGCAGGGCCGG
>DAIRDI010000369.1:0-3248 GCA_036796235.1 Candidatus Competibacteraceae bacterium
TCGCGCGCCAGATCGACGGCGCTGCGGCCCTTCACCCCAACCCGGAGAAAGATCGCCAGCAGTTCGGCGTCGGACAGAGCGGCGGCTCCGCGCAGCAGCAGTTTTTCGCGGGGGCGCTCGTCGTCGGGCCAGTCACGGATGGAAGGCATCGGAGTTTCCCTGATTTTTTATCCGCGCCAAGCATGACCACGAATCCTGAATCGAGCAAGTCTCCCCTACATCCAGACCGCAGCCCGTGCCGCTGCTGGGAAAAGCACCGAACCCGATGCCCCGTTCTAAGGCAGCCAGCAGCTTTCAAGCACCAGTATGAAGCGTAATGGGGTGCTTAAAAACCTTGCAACGCAGTCGGAAAAATAACTAAGATTTAAAAAACAATTGCTTGTTAAAGTTGGCCGCTAATTTGCTAAGTACCCTATCAAGGATTCGTGCTCTCAAGTTTCTCCGACTTGAATCTAGCGCGAATCCGGGCGGCTAACGGGGGCCGCCGTCGCGGACTATGGCGTCCGATCACGGATCATCACGATGCGTGTTCGGACGCCCTTTTTATTGCCCGTGATTCCCATGCACCCGCTGGATTTCGCGCTGGTCCGGGCTGCGTTAAGATTGTTTTAAAACTCTCTTTCACCCTCGCGAGTTCCGCCATGTCGCAACCTCTGGCCAACAAACGCATCCTGCTCGGCATCACCGGCGGCATCGCCGCGTACAAGAGCGCCGACCTGACCCGCCGGCTGAGCGAGGCGGGCGCCGAGGTGCAGGTGGTGATGACGCCGGCGGCCACCACTTTTATCGCCCCACTGACTTTTCAGGCGGTTTCCGGACGACCGGTGCGAATCGAGATGCTGGACCCCCAAGCCGAGGCCGGCATGAGCCACATCGAGCTGGCGCGCTGGGCGGATTTGATCCTGGTCGCGCCCGCCACCGCCGATTTCCTCGCCCGATTGGCGCACGGCCTGGCCAACGACCTGCTCAGCACTCTGTGTCTGGCCACCGACCGGCCCATCGCCGTCGCGCCCGCCATGAACCGGTTGATGTGGGAGAACGTCGCCACGCGGGACAACTGCCGCTTGTTGGCGCGGCGGGGGATCGCGATCTGGGGACCGGGGGTCGGCGAGCAGGCGTGTGGCGAGGTCGGCGCCGGGCGGATGTTGGAGGCGCTGGAACTGCGAGATTTGGTGGTCGAACGACTCGGCATCCGGGAAGGCGCGACCGAATGGCGCGCCGAGCCGCCGGACGCGCCGCTCGCCCCACACGATCTGCAAGGGCTGACCGTGTTGATCACCGCGGGTCCCACCCGCGAGGCGTTGGACCCGGTGCGCTTTCTCAGCAACCGCAGCACGGGGAAAATGGGCTTCGCCGTGGCTGAAGCGGCGGCGGCGGCTGGCGCGCGGGTACTGCTGGTCAGCGGTCCGGTGCATCTGCCCACCCCGACCGGGGTCGAGCGGATCGATGTGGAGAGCGCCCTCGACATGCACGAGGCAGTGATGCGGCGGGCTCGGGAAGTACAAATTTTCATCGCCACCGCCGCCGTGGCCGACTACCGCGCCGCCGCTCCCGAGGCTCAGAAGATCAAAAAAACCCATAACACCCTGCATCTGGAACTGGCGCGCAACCCCGACATTCTGGCGGAAGTCGCCGCGTTGCGCGCGCACCGGCCGTTCACGGTCGGCTTCGCCGCCGAAACCCACGAGGTCCTGCGCTACGCCGAGGACAAGCGCCGCCGCAAGAATCTGGACCTGATCGCCGCCAACCAGGTCGGCGTGACCGGCAGCGGCTTCGAGAGCGACCGGAACGAATTGCACGTGCTGTGGGAGGGTGGGGAAAAAATCCTGCCGCTGGCCGATAAAACCCTGCTCGCGCGGCAACTGATCGCGCTGATCGCGGAGCGGTATCGGTTATCGGAGGCATCCCCGCGCAAGTTTTGATAAGGTGATCGCCAATGCATGGCATTGAGCGTCGCGCTGGGATGGAATTCTATTGAAATATTCTCAACCATGGAGAATTCGCGCTATGAATTGGCGAAATTACATTCACTCCGATCCGGATATCCTGGCGGGTAAACCCGTTGTTAAGAACACACGGCTGGCCGTGGACTTTATTTTGGAATTACTCGCAACGGGCTGGACGGAAAAACAAATTCTGGAGAATTACCCCAGTTTGCGGCATGAGTCCCTGCAAGCGGTCTTCGCTTTCGCCGCTGAGTGCCTCCGCGAAGAGGCGCTTTACTGTGTCGAGGCCAAGGCTGGATGATTCGATTTCTGCTCGACGAAAACGTACCGTTAGCAAGCATTCATTTGTTGCGCCAAGCCGGATGGGATGTTGCGGCGATCATCGAGGACTCCCCTGGTGTAAGCGATACAGAGGTCATGGCGCGCGCTCGCCGGGAACAACGCATTATTGTTACCTTCGACCGTGATTACGGTGAGTTGCTCTATCGGCGGCGCCTTCCCGCACCCCCAGGAATTTTGTATCTACGCTTCGCGCCGTTGACGCCCGAGGACGCGGGAGAATATCTGTTGCGTCTGCTGAACAACTCAAGCATTGTTTTGGATGGACATTTTACGGTTGCCGACCGTAGTCAACTTCGCCAACGTTCCCTCAGACCACTTTCATGACCTGCCAAACTATCGAACTGAAAATTCTCGACCCCCGCCTGGGGAAAGAGATCCCGCTGCCCGATTATGCCACCGCCGGCGCGGCGGGTCTGGACCTGCGCGCCTGTTTGCCGGAGCCGCTCACCGTGGAGCCGGGCGCAACCCACCTGATTCCCACCGGCCTAGCCATCCACATCAGCGACCCCGCATTGGCGGCGATGGTGCTGCCGCGATCCGGTCTCGGCCACAAGCACGGCATCGTGCTGGGCAATCTGGTCGGGCTGATCGACAGCGACTATCAGGGTGAACTGCTGGTGTCGTGCTGGAATCGGGGACAGGCTCCGTTCACCATCGCCGTCGGCGAACGCATCGCGCAGATGATCATCGTGCCAGTGGTGCGGGCCAAATTCGCCATCGTGCCGGAATTCACCCCCAGCGAACGCGGCGCCGGCGGCTTCGGCCATTCAGGGCAGCATTGAGACGGGATGAACAAATCCATCTTCCGGGAATACGACATCCGCGGCATCGTGGACCGCGACCTGACCCCCGAAGTGGTGCGGGACATCGGCCAGGCGGTGGGCAGCCTCGCCGCCGAACGCGGCGAAACCGAAGTAATCGTCGGCCGCGACGGACGGCTGTCCAGTCCCACCCTGTGCG
>DAIRDI010000370.1:0-3236 GCA_036796235.1 Candidatus Competibacteraceae bacterium
TTACCCGGAAACTTATGAGATTTGGTCCTATGGGTCGGGCTACGGCGGCAACGCCCTGCTCGGCAAGAAGTGCCTGGCGCTGCGGATCGCCTCGGTGATGGCGCGCGACGAGGGCTGGCTCGCCGAGCACATGCTGATCATGGGCATCGAAACGCCACAGGGGGAAAAGACCTACCTCGCCGCCGCTTTCCCCAGCGCCTGCGGCAAGACCAACCTGGCGATGCTGGTCCCGCCCAAGGGCTTCGAGGGTTGGAAGGTCACCACCGTCGGCGACGACATCGCCTGGATCAAGAAGGGTCCGGATGGGACGTTGCGCGCGATCAATCCGGAATCGGGTTTCTTCGGCGTGGCCCCCGGCACCAACATGAGTTCCAACCCCAACGCGATGCTGACCATCACCAAGAACTGCATCGTCACCAACGCCGCCTTGACCGACGACGGCGACCTCTGGTGGGAGGGCATGGACGGCGAACCGCCGGCGCATGCGATCGACTGGAAGGGCGAGGACTGGACGCCCGGTTGCGGTCGGCCGGCGGCGCATCCCAACGCCCGCTTCACCGCCCCGGCCAGCCAGTGTCCCAGCATCGATCCGGCATGGGAAGATCCGGCCGGCGTGCCGATCAGCGCGTTCGTATTCGGCGGCCGGATGAGTAAGGACATGCCGCTGGTCTTCCAGGCCTTCAACTGGAGCCACGGCGTGTATCTGGCCGCCACCATGGGCTCGGAGGGGACGGCCGCGGCGATCGGCCAGGCGGCGATGCGTCGCGATCCGATGGCGATGCTGCCGTTCTGCGGCTACAACATGGCCGATTATTTCAGCCACTGGCTGAACGTCGGCCGCCGAGTTCCTAATCCGCCCCGCATCTTCCGCGTCAACTGGTTCCGCAAGGACGACAACGGCAAATTCCTCTGGCCCGGCTTCGGCGAGAACATGCGCGTCCTGAAGTGGATCGTGGACCGGGTCCACGGCCGCGGCTACGGCGTCGAAAGTCCGATCGGCTGGATGCCGCGCCACGAGGATCTCGAATGGTGGGGCATGGATTATCCGAGCGACACCTTCTACGACCTGATGGCGGTGGGCCGCACGGCCGGCACGTCCGAGGCGCACGCCCACGAGGAACAATTCGATTTGTTCTTCGACCGTCTGCCCAAGGAGTTCATCTTCGAGCGGGAATTGCTGCGCTCCCGTCTGTGGCGTTCGCCCGATAAGTGGGAACTGGCGCACGAGGCCGCCTGACCGGTTATTGGCTTTGGGTCGGGCCGCGCCCGCGAGAAACCCCCGGTCAATACCCCGGTGGCGCAGCCCGATCCGCTCGATCCAGCTTGATCGTGATTTCATTGAGGAGAATATCCGTATGTCACGCAAAAAAATTGCGCTGGTTGGCGCCGGCCAAATTGGCGGCACACTCGCTCTGCTGGCCGGCATGAAAGAGTTGGGCGACATCGCCCTGTTCGATATCGCCGACGGTGTTCCCCAAGGCAAGGCGCTCGACATCGCCCAGGCCGCGCCGGTCGAGGGCTTCGACGGCGTTTATACCGGCGGCAACGATTACGCCGTCATCGAAGGCGCGGACGTGGTGATCGTCACCGCTGGCGTGCCCCGCAAGCCGGGCATGAGCCGCGACGACCTGATCAGCGTCAACACCAAGGTCATGGTCGCGGTCGGCGAGAACATCAAACAGCGCTGCCCCGACGCCTTCGTCATCGTCATCACCAACCCGCTCGACGCCATGGTCGGGGTGCTGCAGCAGGTCTCGGGCTTGCCGGCGGAAAAGGTGGTCGGCATGGCCGGCGTGCTGGACAGCGCACGATTCCGCCATTTCCTGGCCGACGAGTTCAAGGTTTCGGTCGAGGACGTCACCGCCTTCGTGTTGGGCGGCCACGGCGATACCATGGTGCCGCTGGTGCGCTATTCGACGGTCGCCGGCATCCCGCTGCCCGACCTGATCAAGATGGGCTGGACCACCCAGGAACGACTGGATGCGATCGTCAAGCGCACCCGCAACGGCGGCGGCGAAATCGTGGCGCTGTTGAAGACCGGTTCGGCGTTCTACGCCCCGGCTTCCTCGGCCATCGCCATGGCCGACGCCTACCTGAAGGACAAGAAGCGTCTGTTGCCCTGCGCCGCCTATCTGAGCGGGCAATATGGAGTCAGCGGCATCTATGTCGGCGTTCCGGTGATTCTGGGCGCGGGCGGGGTCGAGAAGATCGTCGAAATCGAACTGAACGCCGATGAGAAGGCGATGTTCGACCACTCGGTCAAGTCCGTCAAGGAATTGGTCGAGATCACCAAGCAGTTCCTGTAGACGCAGCGCTATCGATTGGCTGTTCGGCAAGACCCTGCCTCGCTGTGGAGCGGCTGCTCGGACAGCCGCGCGTCCGCCCATCAGATCAACAGTCTGATGGGCAGGCGAAGAGTTCGTCCACCGCAACGTGGCCAATGTGGTGGTGCATACCGACCTCAACTGCCTGTCGGTGATGCAATACGCCATCGAGGTGCTTAAGGTCCAGCACGTCATCGTTTGTGGTCATTACAGCTGCGGCGGCGTCAAGGCGGCTTTGGATGGTCCTCGTCTGGGGTTGATCGACAACTGGCTGCGGCATATTCAGGACGTGCGCGACCGGCACGCGGAGTTTCTCACCGTGTTGCCGGATACCGAGGCGTGCTGGCGTGCCTCGTGCGAGCTGAACGTCATCGAACAGGTGCGCAACGTCGCCCGCACCACCCTGGTGGGCGATGCCTGGCGGCGCGGGCAATCGCTGATGTTGCACAGTTAGATTTATGGGCTGGCGGATGGTCGCCTGCAAGACCTCCAGACTTCCATCTAAGGACGGCGCGGAACTGCAACCCACTGTCGAGTTGGCGATAGCCGGCGTGCGGTCGCGCTACGCGCTGCATTGAGGTCCGTCTAAATCCAACTTCGCAGGTTTCGCCCATCGCACCGCGCGATGGGCTATAAATTCGACCTGAAAATCCACACGCAACCAAGAGAACGAGAAAATGGCCAAAGAACTGTACAATTTAGGCGAGCAACCGCCGTTGGGCGTGATCCCCGCCAAGATGCACGCCTGGCTGATTCGCCCGGAACGCTTTGGGACGCCGATGCAGGCCTTCCAGCAGGAAGTGGTGAATGTCCCGCCGATCGCCGACGACGAAGTGCTGGTGTACGTGAAAGCGGCCGGGATCAACTACAACAACGTCTGGGCCGGGCTGGGGATCCCGGTCAACGTCATCG
>DAIRDI010000371.1:0-3226 GCA_036796235.1 Candidatus Competibacteraceae bacterium
GCTGATCACGGCCGAGGTCGGTTACCGCCTCGGGCGCTGGTGGCAGGAGCGAACGTCCGACGAGAAGGAGGGTCCCACGGCCATGATCGTGGGTTCGCTCCTGGCCCTGATGGCGTTCCTCCTCGCGATCACGATGGGGATGGCATCTGATCGTTTCAACGCGCGCCGCGGGATCGTGCTCGCCGAGGCGAACTCGGTGGGCACCACGTATCTTCGGGCCGGCTACCTGCCGGAGCCGGCTTCGAGCGAAATCAAGGATCTGCTCCGCGAGTACGTGCCCCTGCGCATCTTGACCGACGATCTCGCGGACGTCCGGGCGAGAATCGCCCGCTCGGTCGAGATCCAAGCGAAGCTCTGGGTGATCGCCGAAGAACTGGCCCGCGCCACGCCCGACTCGGACGTCTTGGCCCTCTACATCGCTTCACTGAACGAGATGATCGACCTGCACAAGACGCGGGTCATTGCGGGCCTGTACGCGCGCGTTCCTGGGACGATCCTCATCCTGCTTCTCCTCTGCTCGATGCTGACGCTGGCAATGGTGGGTTACAACGCGGGTCTCACCCTGCGGCGCAGCCCCCTCACCGCCGTCGGGCTGGTGATCGTCCTTGGCGCGGTCATTACCCTCGTGGTCGATCTCGACCGACCGCGTGAGGGATTCCTTGAGGTGGGCCAGCAGCCGCTCATCTACCTCCAGGAGCAGATCGGAGCGCTGCCGCCAGCGAATCCACCGGAGTAGCGCATAGGGCAAGTTGGCAAAGCGTAACCCGCCGAATCCGTGGGACTCCCCACAAGGCGGGTTACGGGCTGGCGTCCCAACGATCATGCCGTTGGAACGTTACCCCGGACGATGAAAGTCGGTACTTTCATGGCAATCCGCCTTACCGCCTCGTGGTACACTTTTGAGTGATGCCTAACGAGGGAACGGTCATGACCGACAATGTTGAAAACCTGGTTCTCGAACATCTCCGCGCCATTCGTAGCGCATTGAGCGAGCATGGTGACCGATTAAATCGAATCGAGTTGCGGTTATCCGCCATCGAGCAAACCTTGGGTAGTATCTATGCCCTGTCCGGTAGCGACCGCGAAACCATCAATGCCGTTATCCGCCGTATCGAACGCATCGAACGGCGGCTGGAATTGTCCGACCATTCCACCTAGCCAGGTAGCGCGTAGGGTGGTTTAGCGAAGCGTAACCCTCCGAAGCCGTGGGTTGCAACGCGCCTTCGTTCGCGGCGCCGCATCGAGACCGCCACGGCAACCCTCATGACGACTCATTCCGAAACAGAACAAAAGATCCTCAAGCGGTCGATCGGGATCACGGTGATCGTCGCCAGTTCCGGGGTTTTCTTCGGCTTGTTGTCGGGGTCGCTGTCGATCGTCTTCGACGGCTTGTTCTCGGTCATCGATGTCGCGATTTTGATGCTGGCGCTGGCGGTGGCGCGACTGGTGCAGCGCGAGGGCGACCGCCGCTTTCAGCACGGCTACTGGCACATCGAACCCATGGCGCTGGTGTTCAACGGCAGCGTACTGATGTTTTTATGCCTGTATGCGTTCATCAACGCGGTCGACAGTTTTCTGGCGGGCGGGCGCGAACTGCAACTGGACTGGGCCATCGGCTATGCCGCCGCCATGGGCATCGTCACCTTCGGCATGTATTTCTACGAACGCCGGGAGAATCGGCGGATTCGGTCGGAGTTCCTGCGCCTCGACGCCCAGAGCTGGCTGATGTCCGCTCTGATCTCATGCGCCTTGCTGGTGGCCTTCGTGTTGGCTTGGGCGATCCAGGACACGCGCTTCGCCCCGCTCGCGCCGTATGTGGACCCAGCCGTGCTGGCGCTGTTGACCCTGTATCTGGTCACGGTTCCCATCAAAACCGTTCGGCAAGCGCTCACCGAGATCCTGCTGATCACGCCGCCCGCGCTGGACCAGCAAGTCCGCTCGGTGATGGACGGCGTCATCGGCCGTCATGGTTTCCAGACGTACACCAGTTATGTCGCCAAGGTCGGACGCGCCTATTTCATTGAAATCCATATCGTGGTGCCACCCGACTTTGAGGTTGGTCGCATCGCCACGCTGGATGCGATCCGTCAGGAGATCAGCACGGCCATCGGCGACCAGGGCCAGGGACCGTATCAATGGCTGACCGTCGCCTTCACGGCCGATGAACGATGGGTTTGAAGGATGGCCCGGCGCTGTTTGTCAGTTTTCGACTGATCGAAAACCGCGGAAGAAGCTGTCCATCAATTCGCGGTTGCGCGCCGCCACCTCGATTTCGATCTCCCGGACCAGCGCCATGAAGGCCTCGGCGGCGGGCGACAGCATTCGGTCCTCCAGATGGATGAATCCGTATTCCAGCCGCAGCCAGGGCTTCCGGTAAGCCAGCACGGCTAATTCACCGCTGCGCAGCCACGGCTCGATCTGCACCGGCGTCGCCGCGCCAAAAGTATCGCTGCCCCGAACGACCGCCCGCGCCGTCGCCAGATCGTCGACTTCAACCATCGGGATCAAGTCGCCAGTGCCGGCATCCTGTTGGTATTTTCCCGGGAAGAGTCCTACCCCGCGAGAGGGAAGCCGTACCACCGTGGATGGGTAGGCATCGAGGTCCGATTTCGCGAGGTCGTCGCGCTCTTGCAACGGATGGCCCGGACGGCAAAACAGGACGACTTCGTGTTGGCCGACCAACTCCACCCGCAGGCGCGCGGTGGTCTTCAGTTCGCTGATCTCCGCGACGCCGAGGTCGACGGCGCGCGCGAGCACCCGGTCCGCGACATCGCGCCAGTTGTGCAATTTGACGCGGCAGCGAATATTCGGATGCCGCCGTAGCAGCTCTCCCACGGCCCGGCTGGCGGATAGCTCAGCCGGGTAGACCCCCAGGGCAAGGGACAAGTATCCGGCATTCAGACCCTGGAGCAGACTGATTTCGCGTTCCAGTTCGCTCGTTTCCTCCAGGATCGCCGCGGCGTGCGTCAAAAGCGCCTCGCCGTACAGGGTCGGCGTGGCCATCGCGTTCCGGCGGTCGAAGAGCGTCACCCCCAGCGCTTCCTCCAGACTCTGAATGCTGCGCGAGAATGCGGGCTGGGACAGGTGTTGCGATTTGGCGGCGCGGTGAAAATTACCGTGCTGCTGCAACGCCAGCGCGTGGGCGAGTTGCTGTAATTTGATCATGATGCATTAAAGGTATCAGGTATTACTAATAAAAGCATTGGACAAACAACAACACGCACAC
>DAIRDI010000372.1:0-3218 GCA_036796235.1 Candidatus Competibacteraceae bacterium
GACGCCGCGACGGAATACGCGGAATGCGTGTTGAAAGCGCGGGTGCTCACCGCGCGCCGCCCGTCGTTTCAATTGCTGGAAGCGCTCCTGTGGGAGCCGGACAGCGGTTATTTCCTGCTGGCGGCGCACCTGGAGCGGCTGGCGAACACGGCGGTTTATTTCCAGGTCCCACTCGATCGCTCCGCCATCGCGGCGTGCTTGGCCGAACGAGCGCGGACTCTGACCGAACCCAGCAAAATCCGGCTCCGGGTCGAACTCAACGGTCGCTTCACGGTGGCGGTCGAACCGCTGGCGTGGAGAGCGTGGCCAGACCCGGCGCGGGTCGGCTTGGCCCGGGAGCCGGTCGATTCGAGCACGATCTGGCTGTATCACAAGACCACTCGGCGCGAGCTGTACGTCGCCGCCCGCGCGTCCCGGCCGGATTGCGACGAGGTCATCCTGTGGAACGAGCGCGGTGAATTGACCGAGGCCAGCACGGCGAACCTGGTGCTGGATTTGGACGGCGCATGGGTCACGCCGCCGGTGACAAGCGGGCTGCTAGCGGGCACCTTCCGAGGCTGGCTGCTGGCCGCCGGCCAGATTCGGGAACGGGTGCTGACCCGCGCCGACTTGCCTCACGCCCGGCGCATCGCGCTCGTCAATTCGGTGCGTCGGTGGCGGGAGGCGGTGCTGATTCCAGATTCCGCGGAATGAGGGGGTCGCGCGCCTCATATCCGACCTCGCTCGCCGTCCTGATCCGTAAACTCCGCCAGCGCCCCAGGCAAGCGTGCGCCTCGTCTACCGCGCCAGCGCGTCCAGCAGCGCCCGCAGCAACTCGCGGGTCTCCTCATGCACCGGATCGTCCGCCGGCAACCGCTCCCGCGCCTCGCGCAAGGCCCCCACTCCCAGTCGCACCTGCACCAGCCCGAGGTTATGCAGGGTCCGGGCCTCGTCGCGGCGACGCAAGGCTTCCCGATACGCCCGCTCCGCCATCAGCAAGCGCCCCTGTTCGGCGTAGAGATTGCCCAACTGGAACCAGGGCGTGGCGTCCCTGGGCCGCAGCCGGGTCAGTTGCAGATAATAACCCTCTGCTACGTCCCAACGCCCAGTGGCGTAGGCGTGCTGGGCGCGTTCCGCAAGGAAGGCGGACTCGGGCGGTCGAGCGGTGGGGGAAGCTGACGCAAGCGCCGGCGCGAGCGGGGCGGCGCTCTCCCCGACCGGCGGATTCACGACGGTTGCGCTCTCCACTCCTGGAATGCTCGGCAAGTTGGCGCAACCGGCGAGCGCCAGCGCACAGACCAAGATCCGATGTCGGTAAGCAGCCATGCGCGGGGCTCTATTCATTCGCTCGTGGGGATTACCGATAGAGTGTAACGCCCGACGCGCCTATTCCGGCCAGTAATCGCCCGTGACCTGCTCGGTCGTAAACGGACATACTTCAGGGAACCGCTCCAGCGGCAAGCGGGTTTGTCGACTGGCCGACTTGCGTGCCGAAGCATATTCGGCCGCGATCAACTCAGGAATTTGGGCGCGCAGACTGGGGCTGTCCTTGATGACCGATTCCGCCTCGCGGCGGCTATTGTCGATACTATTCTCCCAGCTTCGGGAGCGGCGACTGGGCTGATAACAGTACTTGAGTAAGTGCAGAAGGATGTTACGCAGATGGCTGCTGATAGCCCGGCGGTCGCTCTTGCCCATGCTTTCGATTTCTTCCGCGATATGTTCCAAATCCGCCTCGGTAAGCTTGCCTTGACGCAGCAGTTCTGCCTGGGTTTGTGTCCACCGATAAAAGTCCTGCTCGTAATCGATTTGGACTGTTTCATTCATATGACGGTCTCCAGGCTTTCTGGCTTGATGAACTCCACCGCCAATCTCCAGCCATGGGATCGGTCTGGCCGAAGAGGTCAACTTTGACGGAAGAAACCTACCTCACGGTTCAAGAAACGGCCCGCATCGCCAGCATGGTGGACGAAACCATCCGCCCCCTGCCGCAATCGCCGACGAACGCGGCGCGGCTACTGGAGGCGTTCCGCGAACATTGCGCGGACCGGAACTTTCGCGTGGCTTTACAACAAAAACACCGTCGCCAGGCCCAGAAAAATGAAAAAGCCCATGCTGTCGGTCATGAACGTCAGCAGCACGCTCGACCCCAGTGCCGGATCGCGTCCCATCCAGTTCAGAGTCAGGGGAATGACGGTCCCCACCAGCGCCGCCAGCAGCAGGTTCAACAGCATGGCCGCCGCCATGACCGCCCCCAGTTCCAGGTTCCAGTACAGCAGATAGGCTAAAAAGCCCACGGTTGCCCCCCACGCCACGCCATTCAACAGACCGACCCCCAATTCCTTGAACACCAGATGCCAGGTGTTCTCCGGAGTGATCTCGCCCAGCGCCAGGCCGCGCACCACCAGCGCGGTGGTCTGATTGCCGGTATTGCCGCCGATGCCCGCCACGATCGGCATCAGCGTCGCCAGCGCCACGATCTGGATAATGGTCCCCTCGAACAGCCCGATGACCCGCGAGGCGATGAAGGCGGTGCAGAGATTGACGGACAGCCACAGCCAGCGGTTGCGGGCGCTGGCCCAGATCGGCGCGAACAGGTCCTCGTCGCCGCGCAGGCCCGCCCGGTTCAGGGCATCCTCCTCCGCCTCTTCACGGATAAAGTCCATGACCGCATCGACGGTCAGGCGGCCGATCAGCTTGCCCCGCTCGTTCACCACCGGCGCCGACAACAGGTCATACCGCTCGAAGGCCCGGGCCGCGTCGCAGGCCGCGCCGTTCGGATGAAACACGACGGGGTCGGTCGCCATCAGGTCGGCGATCCGCACTTGCGGATCGTTCAGCAACAAGGCCCGCAGCGGCAGCACGCCCTTGAACAGATTGCGGGCATCCACCACGAACAGACTGTCGGTGTTATACGGCAGATCGTCCCGGCCGCGCAGCATCCCCAACACCTGTTCGACCCGATAATCATCGCGCACCGTCAGCACGTCCTGGCTCATCAGATGGCCGACCGTGTCCTCGGGGTAGGCCATCGTGGTTTGCAGCCAGTCGCGGTCGCGGGCGGGCAGCGTTTGCGAGACTTCCGCCAGCACGTCTTCGGGAATCGCCTCGGCCAGCGCGGCCAGATCATCGGCGTCTAGCTGGCCGATCGCCTGGAGCAGCAGGGGCCGTTCCAGAACTTCGATCAGCGAATCCCGTACCGCATCCGAGACCTCCAGCAGCACCTCGCCGCCGCGTTC
>DAIRDI010000373.1:0-3206 GCA_036796235.1 Candidatus Competibacteraceae bacterium
AAATTTTCATCACCGAAAACCAGTCGAAGGAAGTTCAAGTTGGCAATCCTGTTCAGGTTCCGGGAAAAATGCAAGCGTGGCGCGCGCGACCTGTGGCGTGGCCGGCTACCTTCCCTGAATCAAGGCGCGAGGGTGGCGCCCCAGACCTGGATATTTTGCTCAGTTCCCGGCCCTGGTGCTGAGCGGCGCCCGGCAGGCCGGGAAGACCTCGCTGGTTCGCCATTTATTCCCCCAAGCCGATTACGTCACGCTCGACATTCCGCGCGATGCGGAAACCGCCCGGCTGGACCCGTCCGGTTTTTTGGCTGACCGGCGCGAACCGCTGATCGTGGATGAAGTACAGTACGTGCCGGAACTGCCGCGTTATCTGAAAATCGCCATTGATCGCGACCGGCGGCCCGGACGCTTCATCCTGACCGGTTCCCAGGATTTTTCTCTGATGCAAGGCGTTTCGGAATCGCTGGCCGGCCGCTGCGCCGTGCTCTCCTTGCCGACGCTGTCGCTCGTGGAGGTATTCCATACCGCGACGCTCCAGGAGACGGATGCGTTTTGCTGGCGTGGCGGCTTTCCCGAGTTATGGCAACGGCCTGATCTAGATCATGATTTGTGGCTGGGTTCCTATGTCGCTACCTATCTGGAGCGCGATGTCAGGAACAGTCTGAAGGTCGGCAGCCTGCGTGATTTCGACCGATTCCTGCGCGCGGCGGCGCTGCGGGTGGGCCAACTGTTGTCGCTGGCGAAACTGGCGCACGATGTGGGTATCACCCCCAATACCCCCAATACCGCCAAAAGCTGGTTATCCATTCTGCAAGCGAGCCGGCTGGTGATCCTCCTGGAGCCCTATCACCGCAGTCCCAGCAAGCGCCTGATCAAGAAGCCCAAATTGTATTTTGCCGATTCGGGATTGCTGATCTATCTGCTCGGCTTTACGAACTGGGCGGCGGTGATCTAAAACGCCGCCTGGGGTGCCCTGTGGGAGAACCTGGTGATCAGTGAAGCGTGGCGGTACTTCCTGAATGCCGGAAGGCGGCCGCCGCTCTGGTTCTGGCGGACGACCCAGGGCGAGGAACTGGATCTGCTGATTGAGATCGGTCCCCAGCGCTTCCTGGCGGTGGAATGCAAGGTGGCCGCCGCGATCAAACCACGGCATCTCAAGGGGTTTCACGTATTCAAAGAGGTTTATGGTCCAGCAGCCCTCTACCGCGGCGCGGTGGTGTGCCGGACTGACCAACCCTATCCGCTGATTGAACACGGCAGGATCGCAGCGCTGCCGCTCGGAGGAACTCAGGGTCTGTGCCAATGGATCGGGGAACAGATCGCCGTGTGAGCGAAACCGCCATCCGGCAGGCGCTGGCCGATTGGCGCTCCTGCCACGAGGGCATACAACCTGGCGATTCAGCGATCCCTATGGCGGTAGCCAGTCGCCGGAGAGGCCATAACCTCGGCGGCTGATCCCGACCGCCAGCGGTTCCGCGTCTTTGCCTTGGTCGATGACCGTCGCGCTGAGGGCGCCGGTGTCTTCCAGAATCGCCTTCAGCCCTCGTGCCAGATAGGGCGAGGCGGCGCGGGCGGTTTTCACTTCAACGGCGTGCAGCGCGCCGCCCCGCTCCAGCAGCAAATCCACTTCAGCGCCGCTGGCGGTTCGCCAGAAATGCGGCTGGCCGTGCGGATACGCGAGCGCTTCGCGCCGCAGCAAATCCTCCAGCACGAACGTCTCCCAGCTCGCCCCGCGAATCGGATGGTTTTCGAGGGCGTCCAGGCTGTCGATGTTCAGCAGATGATGCAACAGGCCGGTATCGCGCAAATACAGCTTGGGCGCTTTCACCAGGCGCTTGCCGACATTGCGGAAATACGGCGGCAGGCGGCGCAATAGAAAGCTTTGCTCCAGAATGTCCACATAGCGCTGCACCGTCCGGTTGGCCACGCCCAGGGCGGTCGCCAACTGATTGTAGTTGGCCAAGCCGCTCTGCGCGTGAGCCAGCATGGTGAGCAGGCGACGCATCAGCAAGGGTTCGGCCGCCACGCCCAGCATCGGCAGATCACGCTCGATGTAGGCCCGCAGATAGGATTCCCACCAGTCACGGAAATGGCCGCCCCTGGCGGGAGCCGTGTAGGCATCAGGGAACCCGCCGCTGAGCCACAACGGCCGGTAATCCGGTTCCCGGCCGACCTCTCCGACCGGCGCCGTTTCTCGCCAGGTCAGCGGGGCCAGCTCCAGAATACCGACCCGTCCGGCGAGACTCTCGGCGACCTGCCGCACCAGCGCCGGCTGAGCGGAACCCAGGACGATGAACCGGCCCATCGCTTGCCGATCCGCATCGATTGCGCCGCGCAGAGCCGCAAACAGCGCCGGTATCTGTTGCGCCTCGTCGAGGACAATGCCGGGCCGGGCGCGCGCCTCCAGTTGAAAGCGCGGGTCTTCGGCAAACAGCGCCTGGGTGGCGGGATCTTCCAGATCGCAATAAGGTAGATCGGGAAAGGTCAGCCGGGCCAGGGTCGTCTTGCCGACCTGGCGCGCGCCCAGAATCAGGACGGCGGGAAACTGGCCGGCAAGCTGGCGCAGGCGGGGAGCGGCGAGTCTGGCGTACATACCTTGCATATTTTAACAGGTTATTAAAATTTGCAAGGTATCTCTGGCAATGCCCCTGGAAACTGGAAGGTGAGGGCTTTGTTCAATGACTGGGCTCTCCCCCGCCAGAGACGGTATGAAATCGCCGCCGAGCGTCAATCACGCGCGTGTGATAGCATCCTCGCCGGTGAAAGAGCCGGATCCCCGGCCCGAAGCGCCGATCGAAGGAGGCTGAAATGACGACCACGGCCTTAAGCACGCCGGCGACGGACTCCCGTCGCGGCCTTCCCCCCGCGTCCCGCCAGCCGATCGTGTACCCGGAGAGCGATGGTCGACCCATGGCGGATAACACCCGGCAATTTGATTGCATCGTGATGATCCAGGGCGGCCTGGCGGCGCTGTTCGCCGACCGCCCCGATGTGTTCGTAGCCGGCGATCTGCTGTGGTATCCGGTCGAGGGCCAGCCCCACATCCGCGCCGCGCCGGACGCGATGGTGGTTTTTGGCCGCCCGCCGGGTCATCGCGGCTCCTACATCCAGCATGAAGAAGACCACATTGCGCCGCAGGTAGTGTTCGAGGTGCTGTCGCCGGGCAACACGCCGGCGGAGATGCGGAAGAAACGGGATTTTTACGACCG
>DAIRDI010000374.1:0-3199 GCA_036796235.1 Candidatus Competibacteraceae bacterium
TCGGTTTTATCCAGCAGCCCGGCATTCAGCAGCGCATGAACGTCGCCATGCACGGCCTTGACATCGCGTCCGACCCGCCGCGCCGCTTCGCGGATCGTCACCGGCCCGGCGCCAGTCAGGGTCTTGAGCAGTTGCCAGCGTTTCGCCGTCAGGGTTTTCCAGAGGGCTTCCGACGACTCGAAACTGATCCGCGGTTCGCTGCCCTGGCTGGTCTTCCATGCCGTTGCGAAATCCGCCAAATTGTCCGCCAGCGAACGAACGTCAATCGTGACTGTGTTCATCGCGCCACCTGCTCACGTCGTTGAAGAAATCGGTCACTAATCGGTCGATGTCGGTGAAAGCGTAGCGTTCTTCCGTCTGATCCCAGTGCCGATGATCGCCCTTGCCTGCTTCGTTGTCATAGCGCAGCACGCACGCACCCTTGACCACGAACGCTAACCGGTATTTGTAGCCGTGCAGGCTGCCTGAAACGGGATGCGGTAACTTCTCCCCACCGATTCCACCATCATCGCCGTCGCCAGCGATTCGTTGCTCGATCCCGCCGCTTACGGCCGGCCCGGTTTGCCGGCTTTCCCGCTGGCCGACTTGGAAGGCATCGCTGGATTCGTGGCGGAGTTCGCCGGGCTTGCAAGGGATTGAGGGCGAATGTATTGGCAATTGCTCTCTTAGGGCGCGAGTCTCTGTGACGATAGAGTCTTGCCACATACTTAACTCTCCGTTCATTCAGCCGAGAAGTTGGGGTTCGCACTGGCTTACCCCAGCCTACGCTTTGCGTCTACATTATTTCGGGGACACGCACCATCAACCGCCGGAGTAGCGCTCGACAATCTCCACTCGCCGGTTCTTTGCTCGCCCTTGGTCCGTCCGATTCGAGGCGACTGGGGCGATCATGCCGGCGCCCGCGGGGGTGAGACGATCGCGAGCGATTCCATGGGCCGACGCGAGGGTGTCCGCCACGGCCTGCGCTCGTCGCTGGGATAGCGACAAGTTGTAGTCGAATGCGCCCTTGCCGTCCGTATGTCCCACGATCAGCACCTGCAACTGTGGGTTCTCTTCCATGAGCGCCGCCAATTGCGCGATCTGCGGCTCCGAGTCGGGTTGCATCTCGGCCTTGTCGAAGTCGAAGTAGATTCCGTAGATCGCAATTCGCCCATCGCGCTCCAGCGCCTGCCGCATCTCGCTGGCGCTCACCAGCGCGACTTTGTCGGTCTCCATCGGCTTCGATTCGACGACCGTGACGGCGACGTGCGGGGTCAACGGCCGCGATTGCGTGGCCTTGGTCTCGACCCCCAGCATCCCGACGGTCACCCGGCCTTCCGGCGCATCCCGCTCCGCCAACAGATAGATCGTGCTGTTCCAGGTTGACGGAAGGCCAACCGATCCTTTGCCAGCCTGCCAAAAGGTTGGGATCGCTCGACCGGGCGAGCATTTCTCCGCGCCATTGCAGAAGAAGCGAATCCTGAAGCCGTTCGAACTCAATGCCGCCTCGTAGTTACGCATGACCTCAAGGATCGAACGACCTTCGGGACCTTCGTACCGGATCGAGGTAAGCTTCCCCGAGACGTCCGTTTGCCAGGCGTCGGGATTATCCTTCTCTCCACGCTCCAGCGGTTTGAAAGGCAGCTTCAATTCTTCGTAGGCTTTGGTTTCGTAGGAGGTGATGACCGATCCCTCATACCGCCCGACCACCGGATGATCCACGGAGCCGGCCCAGTCGGCCTTCTCCGCTTGGGCGATCCCCAAAAACAGAGCCGGAGCCGCCAATAGAACAACGACAGGTCCCAATCGCACTTTCATAAAGTTACCTCGCTTTTCTCACCCATTCGGGCTCCTGGAATGATCCGATGCTGGCCGTGCCCCAAAGAAATTAGCAAAGAAATAAGAGGCCTGACCCGTTAAATTGGTTACAACCTCCGCCTCATCGGTCGATTCCCCCGAACCGTGGTTAAAGCACCCGTCAGCGAATATAGCAAAGTCAGGTCTAACGTAAGGACCATCCTCAAGGGGAGGTCAAGGGATCCAGCAATCCAAAATTTTCGACCTGTACGATTAGAAAAAAAGCAGCATAATCAAAGGCTATAGTCTTACCGCCAGAGGTAGCCAGCATGCGCAATATCATCGTTAGCATCAACGTGGGGTTTAGGGAAACAGAAGATCTTGTCACGGAAAAAAAGCCAAAGCATACTCCAGGAACACGGATTTGATCCGCGCGGGGTGCCGGGGTCGGAATGCGCGGCCCTCCAGCAGATCAAGGAACCGGCCTATATTGAAGCCAAGGCGCTGCAACCGGCACTGGCCGCCGTTGGCAAGGACATGGGTAAAAAAGGCTTTTCCGCGGCGGACATCGAACGAGCGCGGGAAACCCTCAGCGCCAAGAAAACCTATGAACAAGCCCCGCGCTGCGTCTACATCCACCTCGACGACGTGGGGGTTAAGGAACAAAAACCGCACCGGAATAAAAAGGATACACCCCAAGAACCCATCGTAGATCAAAAGGATACGGCAAAGGCCAAACGCCCGATGGTCCAAAACACGGTCGCGCACCTTCAAAATGCCAACCGGAGCTTTACCTTGACGGGCCGAAGCATCGCCGAGGTTTTACTGTTCGTCTTGGGTTTCTTGCTGAACAACGCCTTGCTGGGTCTGAACCTCAAGGTCTGCATCGATGGTCAGCGCAGCCTTCAAGATGCGCTCCTGCGCTTTTTTGCGTGGCACCCCCATTTGACCTTGTTGCTGGACTGGTTCCATGTGGTCAAGAAATTCAAGGAGGACTTGAGTCTGGCTTGTCGGGGGCCGGAAATCCGCAACCGCCATCTCAAGAAGCTAGTGACGCTGCTGTGGTTTGGCTTGGTCGACCAAGCCCAGGTCTATTTGGCGGCCATCCCGGCAACGGACCTCAAGGACGACCAGGCCATCGCTCGACTCATCGCTTATCTGGAACGCAACCGCCCATGGATTCCGTGCTACGCCATGCGGAGCAAGCTGGGGCTGCCGAATTCCAGCAATCCAGCGGAACGATGCAACAACTTGGTGACCGCCAAGCGTCAAAAACACCACGGGATGAGTTGGTCTGAACAGGGGTCGTATGCATTGACCTCATTAGCGGCGGTCACCCTCAACAACGCAACGCGGCAATGGATAGAACCGACATTCCGCACACCCATTTAGGTTTTTTGGATTTTTCGTAAGTCATTGTTTT
>DAIRDI010000375.1:0-3152 GCA_036796235.1 Candidatus Competibacteraceae bacterium
CTGATCTATCTCGGCATCAGCGTGGTGCTGTCGCTGATTCCCTTTATCGGCGCGCTGGCCCACGCGCTGCTGAATCCCCTGTTGATCGGGGGGATGCTGTTTGGCGCGGCGGCGCTGGCGCGTGGCGAGGCGTTGGAAATCGGCCACCTGTTCCGGGGCTTCCAGGATCAGGAGCGCATGGGGCCGCTGGTCATGCTCGGCCTGATCAGCGTGGCCGGTTACGTGCTGATCTTTCTGGCGATCGTCGTGTTCGTGGGCGGCAGCGTGGCGACCGGGGTCATGCTGGAAAGCACGGGGACGAGCGTTGCCCCAGCGGCGGCGAGCGGACTGTTCGTGGGCGCTGGACTGATCGTGATATTGATCGTGCTGGCCATCGGTTTGCTGGTCGCCATGGCGCTGTTTTACGGCATTCCATTGGTGATGCTGGCCGGTCAGAACGCCTGGCCGGCCGCTCAGGACAGCATCGCCGCCTGCTGGATTAATATGCTGCCATTGCTGGTGTTCGGGTTGATCTACCTGGTGCTGGTGGTGGTGGCGATCATCCCGTTCATGCTGGGCTTTCTGATTCTGGCGCCGGTGACTTTCGGGGCCGTGTACGCCAGTTACCGGGATGTATTCGGAGGCGCGGGACCCACCGTCAGTTTGAGCAAATAATCCAAAGAGCGGCAGCCCGAGTCGGTCGGGCTGCGCCGGATGGGTTTCAAAAATTTAGGGGCAGGGTGTGGGCGGGACATGAACGGGATGGGGAATCGCCGGCCATCATGGATGCGTGTCCCGCTTAGCCGACCCCGGACAGCGACTTGATTAGTCGCGCTCGCAGTAACTTTACCGCTTCGAAGACTTCCTGAGCCGTCTCCACGTACAACGGTCCTGATTCGCGGTAAATGCTGCCGTGATTGCCGACCAGACTTACCACGACCCGGATTTTCGTCGCTATTTTGGCGTGCTGGTGGTCCCACACCAGCGCTTTGTCGGCGGTGATAACTAATGACATGATGGCATGACCCCAGGCTGATCGTTGGTTTCGGCCCGGACCTTAGGGTCCGGACCGGCTCACGCGTTGGCGTTAGTTGGAGTTATGCACATCAAATGCCAAAACTCTTGCGGTTGTGCTGTTTCCTGTCGCGGGTTCACGGAGTCGCCTGTGGCGAATCCGCGGTTAAAACTTGAATTCCTCAATCAACAACTGGAGTTGCAGCAATGCCGCGGTATTGATGTTGTTGATCCGGAAGCCGGTATCGAAAAAGTCCGGGTTGATGTCCCGCGCGCTCCACAGGCTTTCGGCTTCCAGTTCGATACGCTGGCGCGAGGCGCTTTCCTTGGGGACATCCACCCATAATTGGAAAGTCTGGTTGCTCGGAATAGGGTTGTCGCTGACCAGTCGCATCCCTTCCTTATTGATGTCCACGATGTGGCCCAGCAGTTGGCCGGTATTCTGCTCATGGACGCGCAGGTACATGATCAGATACCAGCGTTTGAACTTGCGTTTCTCGGCGCCTTGGGGGTCATTGGAGTTCATTGGGAACCTCTTGGTAAGGGCGGAATGCCGGCGCGTCGCCCAACCCGCGAGCCTGTGGCGCGCGCAAAGCATGGAGGAAAAGGGTTCCTGGCTCGCGAAGGGGCGAAGTTCATGACCAGGCGCTCAAGCGGTTACGGCGGGGTTCAGGCTGTAGGTAGCCGTGATACTGGCCTGATCCAGAACGTGTCCGGCCATGGCTTCCAGCACCTCGGGTCCAGTGAACAGTCCTTCCACCGGGCAGCGTTCCACATCAAGGGCGTAGAGCGTGAAGATGTAGTGATGCACGATACTATCGTTCCAGGGTGGACAGGGGCCATCATAGCCGAAATAGATGCCGGCCATGACCGGATCGCTGGCGAACCATTCCCGGTAATTATTGACGCCTTGACGGGTATTATGAGGGCCTTCTGGCCCCGGTTTGCCGCCGGGAGTCACGCCCTTGGAAAATTCTCCTTCCAGAATTCGCGTCGGTTCCGGGGGCAAGTCCACCAGAATCCAGTGAAAGAAATCGGTGCGCGGCAGATCGGCCGGCACCAACCGGTCTTCCTGGTTGACGTCATCGGCCCGGGTAGGGACGTCCTGGTCATGACAGATCAACACCAGGGATCGGGTGTCTGGCGGCAGATCGTCCCAGTCGAAGGGTGGGTTGACGTTGGGACCGAGCACGATGTGTTGTTGGGGATCGGGAAGTCCGAAAGCGTATTCGCCGGGTATGGGCTGATGATCGCGCAGGACAGGACTGGTGAATTGCATGAAGCGTCTCCGTAGTGACAATGGCAACCAGGTTGATCAGAATTATGATAGCCCATACACCTTCATAGCGATAAGCCATGTCGTGAATATCCAGGCCAAGGGATGGAGAACAAGCCAATGAGCGATGCAATCTCGCATCACGGGACCGGGGCGCGGACGACTCCAGCCCGAGCGCCCGCCATGACCGCGGTATTGGATCGATGGCCGGAAGCTGGTCGGGTTCCCGCCGCCGGGATCGACCCAAGTCCATGAGTGAAGCCCCTGCTCAATCTCCTGCAAGTCAGATGATGGCCGGCCAGAAAGAAGTGCGAACAGTTCGGCGGCGGGCGCCCTTCAAGACCTGGCTCTACATGGTCGGGTTGCTGCTGATGCTGTTCAGCGCCACCCTGCTGCCGCCGATCGCGGTGGCATGGTGGTATGACGGATATGGAGTGGTCCTGCCGTTTGCGGAGGCACTGGGCGCGACTCTGGGCCTGGGCCTGCTGTGCTGGTTGCCGGTGTACCGCTTCAAACCCGATCTGCGCAACCGGGATGGTTTTATCCTGGTGGTGGCGTTTTGGGTGCTGTCGTCGCTGTTGGGCGCCTTGCCGTTCGTACTGTCCGAAGAGCCCCAAATCCGGTTTGTGGATGCGGTGTTCGAAACCGTTTCCGGCCTGACCACCACCGGCGCATCCGTACTCGTCGGACTCGACCAGATGCCCAAGGCCATTTTGTACTACCGGGCGCAACTGCATTTTCTGGGCGGGATCGGGATCGTGGTGCTGGCGGTGGCTCTGTTGCCGATGCTGGGGATCGGCGGCATGCAGCTTTACCGGGCCTCGACGCCGGGACCGATGAAGGATGAGAAGCTGACGCCCCGGATCACCGAGACCGCCAAGAA
>DAIRDI010000376.1:0-3151 GCA_036796235.1 Candidatus Competibacteraceae bacterium
TTGGTGGAAAAGCGCTGGTGGAACAGGCAGATCGAGGATTCCAGCCGTTCGTCGTGGAGGTCGGGGTAGAACACCGGGAGATTGGCCGGCATTACCAGGCCCTTGTAGCTGATGACCCGTCCCGACAGCGAGGGCACGTAGTAGACCGCATCGCGGGCGCGGATGCGCTGGTTGACGCGACGCCGGGCCACGAACAGATGGCGTTCGAACGGGTCCGGCGCCATCCCACTTGGCGGGTTGACGAAGATCTGTTCGATATGGGGCAGAGTCCGGCGCGACTCTTCGCCGCAGGCGTCGGGATCGACCGGCACGACGCGCCAGCCGGCGACCGTTAATCCTTCCTTTTCCAGCTCCGTTTGTAGGTCGGCGCGCGCGGCGGCGGCGAGGGCCGGATCGCGGTTGAGAAACACCATGCCGACCCCGTAGTGCGCGCCCAGTTGGATCCCCGCATCGGCCGCCGCCAGACGGAGAAAGGCGTCCGGCTTGCGCATCAGCAGGCCGCAGCCGTCGCCGGATTTGCCATCGGCGGCGACCGCGCCGCGGTGGGTGAGGCGGGCCAGGGAAGCGATGGAGGTTTGCACCAGCCAGTGGCTGGGCCGGTTGTCCATTTGGGCGATCAGGCCGAAGCCGCAACTGTCCTTTTCGAATTCGGGCCGGTACAGACCGGTAGCGTGCATTGGCTGCATGAGTCGTTTCACTTGCGGGAGAGAGTCAGGAGAGGCAAAACAAAGGACGTGCCATTGGCCGCTAACCTGGCGCGGTTGGCGCAAATTTTGTAGACGCCCCGGCGCTCGCACAAAAAGTACTGTCATTTCATGGCGATGGTGGATCGGTCAACGGGGGTTGGCCACCAGGCGAACTGGCTGCGAGTATAACCAGCGCTAGAACATGGGGCAAACCAGGGATGGTTCGCCCGAAAAAGGTGCGAGCTGGATGGAGACCTGCGCTGAAATGACGCGGCCTCCAAGGATCGGCTTGGGAGGATGGAGAATCAGCCGTGCGGCGACGAAGCGGTAACCTGGTTGCCGGGCGAGCTATTGGAAAGCTTATCCAGAACTAGCGACGAACCCAGGATCAAGCCCAGATGCAGCATCAGGATCGAATAGCGCCAGCCGTCGGGCAGTTCGTACAGTTCGATGAAGCCGACCGCCAGCAGGCTGAAACAGACGTGCAGACAAAAAAGCGGCAGGGTGTTACGGCCGATCAATGCCAGTGGTTTCAAACCGCCGAGCGCCTTGGCGAGATGGGGTCCCAGCCACAGCACCAGGTACAGCAGGGCGAAGAAATTTAGCAGGCGCAACGGTCCCAGATGCCATTTGTCCAACAGCCAGCCATGACCGCCGAGATCGATGGAGAGGGGAATCCATGGCCACCGCCAGCAGAAGAAAAAGAGGGCCACAACCGCCAGCGTCGGCCAGGGTATCCGGGGCAGAGCCAGAACCGCGCGTTCCGGACGTTGCTGCTGGAGACGGTAACCGAGGAGCAGGCCACCTACCCAGAGCAGTTGCCAGGCGAACGGGTCGAAGGCGCCCGGAGCGATCACCAGCCAACCGCCGGTGAGAGAACCAACCAGCCATTCCTTCAGGCCGAATTGCGCGGCCAACCACAGGAGCAGGCTGGCGCTCAAGAGCGGATGGAACCCGGCGCGAGCGACCGTGTTGAGCAGGAAAGGGGTGAGCAACAGGAACAGCAGATACATCGGCAGGATGTCCAGCAACGGCGGCTGATAGAGCAGCAGCAGCGCCGAAACCATCGCTTTAATGGGCTGTTCCAGATAGGGATGACTCATGTTGTAGAAGGGGCTTAAGTGCCCGAGCCCCTGGCCGATGACCGCAAAGCAGAACAGCAGGGTCAGTACGTGGCCGGTATAGATCTGACCGACGCGCCGCCGCGCCAGCCGTTTCACCTCGGACAGCCCGGCCCCGTGCAACCGGCGACCGAACACCAGACCGCACAAGCAGGCGGAAACGAAGACGAAAGCCTCGGCGGCCGAGACGAAGCCCAGCGGTTGACTGGTCAGGGTCCTGAGTGGGCTGGGCGTGTGGTTGATCACCATGATCACCAACAGCAGCCCGCGCAGGGCGTCGATTTCCAAAAATCGGTTCATGGCGGTCGGGGACGCTGACGGGGGAACGATTCGAATCGGTTTTTCATGGCGTATGATTGGCGCATGATGCATGAATGGAGACTGAATATAGGCGAACGGAGCGTGACGCGAATTATGACGAAGATTCAATCTATCGGGTCAAGGAAGACTTCAGATTGAACGGCAAGCGATCGACGGGAGTAAACCTCATGAGTGCGACCCATACCGGGCCGGCGAGTCGGCGGCCAAACGATTGGGAGGCGGAGTTGGCGGAGATTCGCGCCGAGGTCGAGCGCGAGATGGAGGATCTGGTGACGGAGGATGATACCCCTGTGGACAGCATTCTTTCGGAAAAACAACAACGTTTGCTGACGGAGCCCCTCTACGGCGCTTGGGCGGGACCGGAAACAACGACGCTGGGGCAATGCCGGTTTATGGCGCTGGCCAATGTGGGATTGTTTTACGCCTTGCGGCAGCCGCCGCTGGTTCCCGACATGATGCTGGCGTTGGACGTGCCCGGAGTTGGACCGGATCTGAGCCAGAAAGCCAACCGCTCCTACTTCATCTGGGTTCAGGACGGCAAGCCGCCGACGGTAGTGGTGGAAGTGGTCTCTAACCGGGAGGGTGGCGAGGATGGCGACAAGCTTCGCAAGTACGAAATGATCGGGGTTCCGTACTACGTCATTTTCGATCCCTGGCGCCTGTTGTCGGAGCGAATGTTGCGCATCCACCAATTCGCGGGGACGGGCAAGGGCTACATCGAACAGATCGGCGGCGTGCTGGATGCCGTCGGGCTGGGCCTGACCTTGTGGCAGGGCGAGTACGAGGATATGGAAGCCTTGTGGCTGCGCTGGACCGACCGCGAGGGACGGTTGATACCCACCAGCGCGGAATGGGCGCGCCGCGAGCAACAACGGGCGACGGAAGCCGAGCAACACGCCGAGCAGGAACGCCAGCGGGCGGAACAGGAACGCCAGCGGGCCGAACGCATGGCCGCGCGGCTGCGCGAGCTGGGCATCGAGCCGTCCGCGTAGTTGCGATCACGCTGGACGAACTGTTTGCGGC
>DAIRDI010000377.1:0-1683 GCA_036796235.1 Candidatus Competibacteraceae bacterium
CGTCGGGAATGGTCAGAATGTCGGAGAACAGAATCGCCGCGTCCAGCGGAAACCGAGCCAGGGGCTGTAAGGTGACTTCGCAGGCCAGGTCCGGAGTCCGGCACAGGGTCATGAAATCGCCGGCGCGAGTCCGGGTGGCGCGATATTCGGGCAGATAGCGCCCGGCTTGGCGCATCAGCCAGACCGGCGTGCGGTCCACGGGCTGCCGGCGCAAGGCCCGGAGCAGGCGATCATTATGCGGTGGTGCGATCATGAGGTTTTGGCTTGGTTGGCACGGCTTTCGACAACGATTTTAGAGCAAGTGTGCCAAGGTTCCGAAACCGCGTCCATGAATGGATGGTCGTGGGGACGGATCATGCGTTCCACCGAGCAGGCCGGCGGAGTCGAACCTCACGGTAAAAAGGGTGGGGATGAGACTGCTATCTCCAGAGCATCCTTCGCCTCACATTCGCGGCGCCGCCACTCGGTGCAACAGTTCTTCCAAGACTTCATCGACATGCGCGCCTTCCATCTCATACTCCGCCGCCAGCGTCAGCCGGTGGCGCAGCGCCGGCTTGGCGATGGTTTTGACATCATCCGGAGTGACGAAATCGCGGCCGTTCAGCAGCGCTTGGGCGCGGGCGGCGCGGATCAACGCGATGCCGCCGCGCGGTCCGGCGCCGATGGCGAAGCCCGGCGTGTTACGAGTCGCGACGACCAGCCGGATCGCGTAGTCCAGCACTGCCTCATCCAGCGCCAGCCCGGCGGTAATTCGTTGCAGTCTGGAGATCGCCGCGACATCGGCCACCGCCCGCACTCGCGACACGTCCAGCGTGTCGCCCACCCGTCCGCCGGTGACCGCGCGCACCAGCGCGGCTTCCTCCTCCAAGGCGGGATAGTCGATCTGAATCTTGAGCAGAAACCGGTCGAGTTGCGCCTCCGGCAGCGGATAGGTGCCCTCGTGCTCGATGGGATTCTGGGTCGCCAGGGTCATGAACGGCGGGGGCAGGGGGAAGGACTCGCCTTCGATGGTGACCTGACCTTCCTGCATCACTTCCAGCAGCGCGGCCTGGGTCTTGGCCGGGGCGCGGTTGATCTCGTCGGCCAGGAGAAAGTGGCAAAACACCGGTCCGCGGCGGATCTCGAAGCGCTCCTCGCGCAGGTTGTACAACGCATGACCGGTCACGTCGCTGGGCATCAGATCGGCGGTGAATTGAATCCGGGCGAAGCGGGCGGCAACGCTGGCCGCCAGCGCCCGCACCAGCAGGGTCTTGCCGAGTCCCGGCACGCCCTCGATCAATACGTGGCCGGCGGCGCTCAAGGCCGCCAGCACCTGGTCGACCACGGCTTGTTGGCCGATCAGCGCCTGGCCGATTTCAGCGCGAAGGGTATGGAGTAGCTCTTGCGCCCATTGCAGATCGGCGGCGGCGGGGGCGGTCATCGATCGGTCGGTTCGGCGTCCGGCGCTGGCGGCGCGCCCAACAGGGCTTCCAGAGTGGGCGCGTCGAGAATGCCGTCCAGCCAGCCCTCAAGCTGCGCGGGCGTACCCGCCGCCAGCCGCTCGAGCGCCCAGGCCGGCAACGAGCCGAAGCGCCGCGCGAGCAGGCGGCGCAGGTCCGCGATCCGGGCCACGCGCTCGCCCGCGTGCTGGCCTTCCAGGACGCCCTCGGCGCGGCCTTCCAGGACGCCCTCGGCGCGGCCTTC
>DAIRDI010000377.1:1783-3141 GCA_036796235.1 Candidatus Competibacteraceae bacterium
GGCCTTCCAGGACGCCCTCGGCGCGGCCTTCCAGGACGCCCTCGGCGCGGCCTTCCAGGACGCCCTCGGCGCGGACTGCGTCCAGGCTGTCGTAGCCTTCGCGCTGGAGCAGGTTGCGCAGAGTGGCCCGATGGCCGGCGGCGCGGTCGTACAGCGCCTCCACCGGCACCGGGTTGCGCAGGATGCCCGGCGCTTCCAGCACGTCGCCGACCCCCAACCGTCGCACCGGCTGGCCGGCCTCATGCACCTCGATCCGGCGCGGCCCGCGCAACCGCACCACCCAGACGAACCGGGTGCCGGCCGCCAGCAGTTTGGCGATCTTGGCGCGCAGCTCGGCCTCGTCTTGCCCGCGGCCGGCGTATTCCACCGCCAGCGGCGGCGCGCCGGGAATCCAGCCGCCGGTTTCATGGTCGGTCGGGGGCGCGGTCACGGCGATGTCGGGCGCGTGCAAGGTGGCGGGGTCGGGGCTGAACCCGGCGTCCACGCCGGCCCAGGCGACGTCCGGGTCGCTGTCGATGACGGCGGCCCCGGTCAGATGGGGCGCGGCGTGATCGCGCCCGGCGGGGGTGCAGTAGAGCGGATGGCCGTTGGCGAGTTCGTAACGGTCGCCCTCGCGGAGTTGGTCGGCGCGGAACGGGCCGGTTTCTGGTTGGCGGTGGCGATGCGGCATGGCGAGTCCCCTGGTCGCGGTCGGCGTTGCGGTCGATGCTTGCAGTGTGCGCGGCGCCTGGCGCGGGGTCAAGCCGGGGAACATTCGCCGGCTGGGCCGACGCCGCGATAGCGCCAGTTCGGGCCTGTTGGCCGAGATTTTATCGACCTCGGTGGAGTCGTTGCAGGGTTTGCAGCGTATGCACCAGCTCGCGTTCGGTCAGCGGTTGGTCGGAGTCGTCCAGCGCGGCGGCGACCGGCGGCAGCCCGGCGTGATGGCGGTCCAGCCGGCGCAGCGTGTAGTGCCGGGCGGCTTGCAGCAGGGTCGGTCCTGCTCCATGCCGCCACAGGAACCGGGAACTGGCCTGTAGGTGCTCGGCCAGCCGGCGTTGTTCGTCAACGCGGGGGACGAGCAGCGGTCCCAGCCGCCGACCATGGCGCCACAGCGCCGCCAGCAGGGTCAGCGTCAGCCCCAGCAGCGGCATCCAGGCGTGGCGCCACAGCAGTTGCGCCAGCGACGGCAGCAACATTCGGTACTGGAGCCAGATCTGGCCATTGGGATTCTGCTGGGACAGCGTCCACAGAAAATCGGCGTGATCGTGGTCGGGCAATCGGGCGTTGCTGAAGACGTCGATATCGGTCAGCAGCGTCACCCGACCCTGGCCCCAGCGGTATTGTTGCCAGAACGCCTCGTTCAGCCGCAGGCCGGA
>DAIRDI010000378.1:0-3140 GCA_036796235.1 Candidatus Competibacteraceae bacterium
CCCTGGATTCGCCACCCATCGTAAGGTTGATAATCGGCTGCCAGCTCCAGGCCGTAGGTTTGTCCTTTAAGTTTGTTATCGGCCGTGGCGACCTGGGTCAACGCGGGAGAAGGGGACAGAGTCAAGCTCGGCGGACCGGCAAACTCGAAGGAGCGCAACCGATCATAGTCATTATAAAACAGCGACGCATCGAGATTCAGGCGCGGTGAAACCTGCCAGCGGTAGCCGGCTTCGTAGGCGATCAGTTCCTCTGGCTCCATATCGCGACTACCCGCCACGCTAGCAATAATGGGGATCGTTCCCAGAATTGGGGCAATCGCCTCGCCGATCTGATAATTGAACGTCATATCGCTCTCGGATCGGGAGGGGGTGCGCACCGCTCGCGATACGGCGGCCCACAGGGTTTGCTCGGCGGTCGGGGACCAGCGCAGTCGAGCGCTGGGCTGAACCTCGAATCCGGTATAGTCATTGTGCTCGAGCTTCGCGCCGAGGGTCAGGTAAAGCTGTTCGTCGATCAACCGGATGTCATCCTGAACGAAGGCGCTGAACAACGAGTCCTTTCGCACCGGATCACGCACCTGGTTATTCTCTTTTGGTTCGATGTCGCTGCGAATCCAGCGATAACCCGCCCCGGCGCTGAGGGCGTGACGATCCATGGGGGCGCTTTGCCAACGATATTCCAGATCGAGGGTGTCCTCAAGTTGGTCCAATAAGTAACTGTTGGTGCCGAATCGGTAGTAATAACCTTGCAGGGTGCCGACCGAGCCGTCGTCATGCCGCTGCTCCCAGCGTCCGAGTAGATGCCCGCCAGTGGGATCGCGATCATCGGGAATTTCCCGAAAAAATTCGCCCTGGATCATTAGGTCGTCATTTCCGGCCCGCCAGTCGGCCCGAAAACCCGCCCGCCCGCCTTCCCACGACGCAGTACCGTCGTCAAACCCTGGGGCGGCCGGCAGGGCGTCCTCCTGGTGCAGCTTGGCGTAGAGACGGTAGGCGCCTTCTTTGCCCAAGCGCCCCCCCTGGCGCGTCACCATCTGTCGTTGCTGGTCGCCCGCGAGCGCACCGACATAAACGCCTTGCGTGTCCTCGGTGTGTTTGGTGAGGATGTTGATCACGCCGTTGACCGCGTTCGCCCCCCAGGTGGTGGCCCCCGGACCGCGCACCACTTCGATCCGTTCGATGTCCTGCAGCACAATGTTCTGCGATTCCCAAAACACCCCGGAGAAGAGCGGTGTGTAGACGCTGCGCCCGTCGATCAGCACCAGCAACTTGTTGCCGAACTGGTTTTGAAACCCCCGGGCCGAAATACCCCACATGGCGGTCTCGATACGGCCGACCGACAAACCCGGCACCATGCGCAATACTTCCGCCAGGGTCGTCGCTCCGGAACGGCGGATGTCCTCGGCGGTGATCACGAAGACCGCCGCCGCCGTGTCGCCCAGCCGTTCGGGACGCCCCGAAACGATGGACACCTCCAGATTGGCCAAGTCGTCGATGCTCATCCGCTTGAGGGTTTCGAGTTTCTCGCCGTCCGCGAACGCCAACTGACCGGCCAGCGCCCAGCACAGCAACCCACTCGTCAGCCCGCCGAGCAGCCAGCCTCTCCTCCTTTGGGCAGACATCCTCGGGCAGGATGTCCCCGAACCCTCCGTAGAATCGCGCACTGCGGTGCGTGGTGCTTGATAGTGTTGTCGCGATAGCTTCATGGGCTTACCTTGGAGATATCCCTTAAAAGATTATATCTTTGTCTCAATTTATGTCTTTTGTATCGCTGGCATTCTATTACATCAAGTCGGTAGAAAAAATAACAGGTTTGAAAAACATTCGCGGTCGGAGTAGACGCCTCCTCGGCGGCGTCCTGGCGTTGCCAGTCGCGTAACGTAACAAGCTGACTGGAATCCATATTGAGCCGAAATAAACATCTACCGAGAATTGGTATAAGATTGAAAACAGCGCGCCCCTTGCGTCCTTGAACCCGAAACCGGCGCCTTGCCTCACGCCAAACTCTTTACTGAAGGAACATCCATGCGTTTACGGTTATTTGTCCCGTTGCTGCTGGCGTCGGGGCTGGTCTGGGCTCAAGCGCCCTCGCAACCCCCCGACTTGGTGCCGATCCCCGATGGTCCGCCGGAGATGGATCGGGAACGGAGCATCTCGGTACCGGAAGTGACCATCCGCCGCCGCGATGATCGAGGCATGATCGAGGAATATCGCGCCGGGGGCGTGCTGTACATGATCCGGGTCAATCCCGCCAGAGGCGCGCCCTACTATCTGGTGGATACCGACGGCGATGGCGATTTGGAAACCCGCTTCAACGATCTGGCGGGGGGATTGTTGATCCCGGCCTGGATTTTGTTCCGCTGGTGAGCGGCGCGGCCGGCGTTCTCCATGCTGGATGACGGTCAGCCCTTCACGCAGACCACCTGCTTGAGGGTATGCACGACCTCGACCAGGTCCGCCTGGTTGGCCATCACCTCGTCGATGGGTTTGTAGGCGCCCGGAATCTCATCGAGCACGCCGGCGTCCTTGCGGCATTCCACCCCGACGGTCTGGGCGATCAGGTCCTGGGGGTCGAACTTTTTCTTGGCCTGACTCCGGCTCATCCGCCGGCCCGCGCCGTGCGCGCAGGAGCAGAACGAATCCGGTTCGCCCTTGCCGCGCACGATGTAGGACTTGGCGCCCATGCTGCCGGGGATGATGCCCAAGTCGCCGACGCCGGCGCGGATGGCGCCCTTGCGGGTGATGAACAGGTCTTCACCGAAGTGATGCTCCACCGCCACGTAATTATGGTGGCAATTGATCGCTTCCCTGGTCAGCGCGAACGGCGGCAGGGGGCGGGCCAGGGCGTTCAGGATCAACCGCATCATTTCGCGGCGATTGGTCATGGCGTAATCCTGCGCCCATTGCACCGCCGCCACGTAGTCGTCGAAGTGCTCCGCGCCCTCCTGGAGATAGGCCAGATCGCGGTCGGGCAGGTTGGCCAGGTGCTTGCCCATATCCTTGCGCGCCAGTTCGATGAAGTAGCGGCCGATGATGTTGCCGATGCCCCGGCTGCCGGAGTGCAGCATCACCCACACGTCGTCGTTTTCGTCCAGGCACAGTTCGATGAAGTGGTTGCCGCCGCCCAGGGTGCCCAACTG
>DAIRDI010000379.1:0-2148 GCA_036796235.1 Candidatus Competibacteraceae bacterium
GTCGGCTTGGATTTTTCCAGCCGCTATCATACCAAGCTTCGCGACCCAGCCGCGCGCGGCCGATTTGGGAAATCGCTCCAAATCAAAGATAATGAGGCGAACTTACCGACCACCGGCCCAGACCGCCGCTCACCACGCCCCACCGCTTCCCACCATGAAAGAATTGATCCTCGGCGGCGCCCGCTCCGGCAAAAGCGCTTTCGCCCAACGCCGGGCCGCCGCCGATGGCCTTGAGGTCTGCTATCTGGCCACGGCCCAAGCCGGCGACGCGGAAATGCGCGAGCGCATCGCGCGCCACCGCGCCGAACGTCCCGCCGCCTGGGGCCTGATCGAGGAACCGCTGGCCCTGGCCGCCGCGCTGCGCGCCCATGCCGCCCCGCACCGATGCCTGCTGGTCGATTGCCTGACCCTGTGGCTGAGCAACCTGCTGGCCGTCGGCGACGAGCCGCTGGCCGCCGAAATCCGTGACTTCTCGGAAACCCTGCCGACCCTGCCAGGCCAGATCGTGCTGGTCAGCAACGAAGTCGGTCAGGGCATCGTCCCCGTCAATCCGCTAGCCCGCCGCTTTCGCGACGAAGCCGGCTGGCTGCATCAGGCGGTCGCCGAACGCTGCGATCGGGTCACCTTCGTGATCGCCGGACTCCCCCTCACCCTCAAGGACCGCTCCCCATGAGCCATCGCTGGTTTAACGATCCCATCCCCCTTCCCGGTGCCGCCGTGAGGGACGCCGCCCGCGCGCGGCAAGCGCAACTGACCAAGCCGCCCGGTTCGCTGGGCCGGTTGGAGGAACTCGGCGTCACCCTGGCCGCGATGCAGGGAACCCAGCAGCCCAGCGTGGACAAGGTCTGGATCAGCGTGTTCGCCGGCGATCATGGGGTGGTCGCCGAGGGCGTCTCCGCCTTCCCGCAGGTCGTGACCGCCGAGATGGTGCGCAACTTCGCGCGCGGCGGCGCGGCGATCAGCGTGCTGGCCCGGGAGTGGGACGCCCGGCTGGAAGTGGTGAACGTCGGCACCGTGCAGCCGCTTGAGGAGCTGCCGGGGGTGCTGGATGCCCGGGTTGGCCCGGGGGTCGCCAATGTCGTCCACGAACCGGCCATGACCGCCGAACAATTGCACGATGCGCTGGTAGCCGGTCGCGAAGCCGCCGAACGGGCCGCAATCGGCGGCGCGCATCTTTTCATCGGCGGCGAAATGGGCATCGGCAATACCACCAGCGCCGCCGCCGTCGCCTGTTCGTTGCTCGGGTTGCCCGCCGCGCACCTGGCCGGACCCGGAACCGGTCTGGATCCAGCCGGCGTCGCCCGCAAGGCGCTGGTTATCGAACGCGCCCTGGCCCAGCACCGCAGCGATCAGCCCCTGCTCGCCCTGCAACGACTGGGCGGCTTCGAAATCGCTGCGCTGACCGGGGCTTATCTGCGCTGCGGGCAACTGGGCCTGCCGGCATTGGTGGACGGCTTCATCACCACGGCCGCCGTCCTGGTCGCGGTGCGGCTGCGGCCGGAACTGGCGCCCTGGTTGCTCTATTCTCACTGTTCCGCCGAGCCGGGCCATCGCCGCATTTTAGAGGCCCTGGAGGCGCGACCGTTGCTGGATCTGGGGATGCGTTTGGGCGAAGGCAGCGGCGCGGCGGTGGCCATGCCGATCCTGCGCGCCGCCGCCGCCCTGCACGCGCGCATGGCGACCTTCGCCGAGGCGGGAGTATCGCCGGCATGAACGAATTCACCACCGTCGATCTGCTGCGGCACGGCGAGCCGGAGGGCGGCAAGAAGTTTCGGGGGGCGGTGGATGATCCGTTGAGTCCCCAGGGTTGGGAACAGATGCGGACCGCCGTGGGCGACTGCCGCGACTGGGAAGTCATCGTCAGTTCCCCGTTGATTCGCTGCGCGGACTTCGCCCGGGAGCTGGCCGTCTGGTTGCGGCGTCCCCTCGAAATCGAACCGGGTTTCCGGGAGTTGAGCTTCGGGGTGTGGGAAGGGCAGAGCGTCGCCGAGGTCCACGCCGCCGAGCCGCTGCCCCTGGCGCGGTTCTGGAGCGATCCGGTCGCCTATCCGATCGTGAACGGCGAACCGCTCACCGACTTCGACCGGCGCATCGGTCGGGCCTGGGAGACGCTGCTGGACCGCCATCGCGGCCGGCATGTGCTGCTGG
>DAIRDI010000379.1:2158-3133 GCA_036796235.1 Candidatus Competibacteraceae bacterium
CGCTTCGCCGGCGGCGAGGCCTATGCGAGCTTCTACGCCCGCGTCACCGGCGCCATGGCGACGCTGCTGGCCGAACCCGACTGGGGGCGCATGTTGCTGGTCGCGCACGGCGGGACCATCCGCATGGTGTTGCGCCAGATTCTGGACATTCCCCTGCGGCGGCTCTGGCGGCTCGAAGTGCCTTTCGCCGCGCTCAGCCGGGTGCGCTGGTACCACGATCCGGGGGCCGATCCCCGCCTGGTGTTTCACAACGGCCGACCGCCGTGATCCGCGCCCTGGGACTGGCCCTGCAACTGCTGACCCGCCTGCCGGTCCCGTCGTCGCCCGCGCCGCCGCGCCCCGAGGATCTAGGGCTGGCGGTGTTGTTTTTTCCAGCGGTCGGTTTGCTGATCGGCGTGTTGCTGGCCGGCTTGTCTGGCGCTTTGGACACGGTCGATCCGGGAGTGCTGGCGGCGCTGGTGCTGGTGGTCTGGGTGTTGCTGACCGGCGGTCTGCATCTGGACGGGCTGGCCGACACCGCCGACGCCTGGATCGGCGGGCAGGGCGACCGCGAGCGGACTTTGGCGATCATGAAGGACCCGCGCAGCGGCCCGGCCGCCATCGTGGCCATCGTGCTGGTGCTGCTGGTCAAGTTCGCCGCCTTGCAGGCGTTGCTGGCGGGGGGTGATGCGTTGTATCCATTATTGCTGGCGCCGGTGTTGGGGCGCACGATCATCGTGCTGCTGCTGCTCGTCACGCCCTACGTGCGGCCCGCGGGTCTGGGAACTCCCTATGCCCAGTACCTGCCCCGGTTGAGTTGCGGCGCATTGGCGCTGGCGGTCGCCGTCGGCGTCGTGCTCCTGCTCGGCTGGCTGGGCGGCGCGGTGCTGGCCGTGCTGGGGATCGGGTTCCTCGGCATCCGTTACTGGCTGCTGATCCGGCTCGGCGGGGTGACGGGCGATACCCTGGGCGCGGCCTGCGAGTTGACCGAGGTCG
>DAIRDI010000380.1:0-3116 GCA_036796235.1 Candidatus Competibacteraceae bacterium
GTTACAATAACCTGGTGTCCGATATGCGCGCCCTGATGGTGATGCGCGCCACCGGTTGCCCGGTCGTGTTCGACGCCACCCATTCCGTCCAGTTGCCAGGCGGCCAGGGCCATGCCTCCGGCGGCCAGCGCGAATTCGTGCCGGTGCTGGCGCGGGCGGCGGTGGCGGCGGGCATCGCCGGATTGTTCGTGGAAACCCATCCCGATCCGGATCGAGCGTTGAGCGACGGTCCCAACGCCTGGCCCCTGAATCGGCTGGAACCGTTGCTGGCCACGCTCGTGGCGCTGGACGAAACCGTGAAACGCCACGGCTTTCTGGAAACCGAACTACACTGATCTTCGTCAAGCGTCTCATATCCACGCAAACCCACCCCAGAGAGGAAGTTAACCATGTCAAAAATCAAACTGGTTCATGGCCGTGAAATCCTGGATTCGCGCGGCAATCCAACCGTCGGCGTCGATGTCATCCTGGAATCCGGCGCCAAGGGCGTCGCGATGGTGCCGTCCGGCGCGTCCACCGGCAGCCGCGAGGCGCTGGAATTGCGCGACGGTGACAAGAGTCGCTATCTGGGTAAGGGCGTGCTCAAGGCGGTCGCCAACGTCAACAGCGAGCTGCGCAATGCCTTGGTCGGCGTGGAAGCCGTCAACAACCAGGCCGCCATCGACCAGAAGATGATCGACCTGGACGGCACCCCCACCAAGAGCCGACTGGGCGCCAACGCCCTCCTGGGCGTCTCCATGGCGGTCGCCCACGCCGCCGCCGCCGAAGCCGGCGTGCCGCTGTACAAATATCTGAATCCCACTGGTCCGTACCATCTGCCGGTGCCGATGATGAATATCCTCAACGGCGGCGCCCACGCCGACAACAGCGTGGACATCCAGGAATTCATGATCATGCCGGTCGGCGCGCCCAGCTTCCGCGAAGCGCTGCGTTGGGGAGCCGAAGTGTTCCACGCCCTGAAAGCGGTGCTGAAGAGACAGGGCATGAACACGGCGGTCGGCGACGAGGGCGGCTTCGCCCCCAACCTGCCCTCCAACGAAGCCGCGCTGGACGTGGTGATGGAAGCCATCAAGCAGGCGGGCTACGCGCCGGGCAAGGACATCTATCTGGCTCTGGACTGCGCCAGCTCCGAGTTCTACAAAAACGGCCAGTACGTACTGGAAGCCGAGGGTAAGTCCTTTACTTCCAATGAATTCTCCGACAAGCTGGCCGAATGGGTCAGCCGTTATCCCATCGTCTCCATCGAGGACGGTCTGGACGAGAGCGACTGGAAGGGTTGGGCCTATCTGACCCAGGTGTTGGGCAAGAAAATCCAGTTGGTCGGCGACGATCTGTTCGTGACCAACACCTCGATTCTCAAGCGCGGCATCGACGAAGGCATCGCCAACTCGATCCTGATCAAGGTCAACCAGATCGGCACCCTGACCGAGACCTTGGCGGCGATCAGCATGGCCGCCGCCGCCGGCTACACCTCGATCTCCTCGCACCGTTCCGGCGAGACCGAGGACAGCACGATCGCCGATTTGGCCGTGGCCACCGCCGCCAGCCAGATCAAAACCGGCTCGCTCAGCCGCTCCGATCGCGTCGCCAAGTACAACCGTCTGCTGGTGATCGAGGAGGAGTTGGGTTCCGCCGCGACCTATCCCGGCAAGGCCGCGTTCAACGTGTTCCCGAGCTGAGGAAAAGCGGGACGGCGACCGCTCCGGAGCCGTCCCGCGTCGTCCGGTAAAAACCGGGCAAGAATCCTTCTCCCGCCAGCGAGAGAGGGGCCGAGGTGAGGGTGGTTTTTCACGCGGCACACTCACCAAAGCCGGGTTCTCTCCCTCCCAAGAATTTTCGTTCCTCATGCAAATACTGGTGGCGGTACTGATTGCTGTGCTGGCGTTCTTGCAGTACTCGCTCTGGATCGCCGAGGACGGCGCGCGCCAGACCTATGCCCTGCGGATCGCCGTGCGCGCCCAGACCGACGAGAACGCGGAGCTGACCGAGCGCAACCGTGGGTTGGAAGCCGAGGTTGAGGATTTGAAACGCGGATTGATGGCCATCGAGGAACGGGCTCGATCCGATATGGGCATGATCCGTCGCGATGAAACTTTTTTCCGCCTGCTCGACCCACCGGCCCCCAAAGCGACGAGTCCCGTGAAACCCCCATCCGCCCGCTAACCACCCCACTGCTCCAATCCACCTCTCTCCCGCCAGTCACCGGTGTACTCTGGAACCTGCCATGTCCCCCCCGCGCCACTGGGCCGTAGTTCCCTCCGCCGGTATCGGCCAACGGATGGGCGCCGCTATTCCCAAGCAGTATTTGCCGCTGGCGGGGCGGCCGGTCATCGTTCACACCCTGGAAACCCTGCTCCGGTATCCTCCCATTGTCGGCGTGGCAGTCGCCATCGGCGCCGATGACGCATGGTGGCCGGAAATCGCCGCGCGTCTGGATACCGCCAAACCGCTGCGAGTCGCGGCCGGCGGCGCGGAACGCGGCCAGTCGGTATTAAACGGTCTGGAAGCATTGCGGGAATGGGCTGACCCGGACGACTGGGCGTTGGTCCACGACGCCGCCCGGCCCTGCCTGAACACTGGGGATCTGGATCGGCTGCTGGCCGAACTGGCTGACGATCCGGTTGGAGGGCTGCTCGCCGTGCCGGTTCGAGATACCCTGAAGCAAGCCGACGCCGCCGGACGGGTAGCGGTCACCGTGGACCGATCCCGCCTCTGGCATGCCCTGACCCCGCAGATGTTTCGCTTGGGGGTATTGATCGACACCCTGCGTGCGGCGCTGGCGCGAGGGTTGCGAGTGACGGATGAAGCGTCGGCCATGGAAGCGGCGGGGTTCGCCCCCCGCCTGGTCGAGGGCCGGGCGGATAATCTGAAAATCACTCGCCCGGAAGATCTGGTGCTGGCGGAGTTTTATCTGACCCGCCAGAGCAGCGCCGGTTGCATGTAGAGAGCACACCACCATGCGTGTCGGTCATGGCTTCGACGTTCATGCCTTTGGGCCGGGCCAATTCCTGACCTTGGGTGGCCTCCGCATCCCGCATACTCACGGCCTGATCGCCCACTCCGACGGCGACGTGCTGCTCCACGCGCTCTGCGATGCGCTGCTGGGCGCGGCGGGC
>DAIRDI010000381.1:0-3113 GCA_036796235.1 Candidatus Competibacteraceae bacterium
CGATTGACCCAACTGCCGCCACCGCCCCAATAGTCACCCCGCCGGTTGATCCAACTGCTGGCGTCGGCGGGGCGGGAAACGGTCAGCGAACCGCCCAGCAACACGCCGCCGATCACCGCTTGCGACCACTTGCCCAAGCCGCGCAGGAACTCACGTCGTTCTTCCATCCCAGGAAGATCGGTCGTCTCGCGCTGCTGTTCGTCAGATTGATCGGTCATATCGGCTCTCCACTCATTCGGTCTTGGGCTTATCCGCCGATTCCGGGGCGTCCCCTTCCGTCTCTTCCTCAGGCGGTGGCATCTCGTTGGTCAGATTAGAGAAATGCAGGGTCTGATACCGCCATCCCTCCGTGGTATTGAGCAGCACCGCCGAAACATTGAGGCTATACTCGCGCGGCTCACCGTCTGGAGTGGTGTCTTTCATATCGCAGGACGCGGCGAACCAAGCCGCATCGCCGTGTTTGCCGACAGCTCTTTCCGGACATTCATAGCTCATCGAGCCCGCCTTGAAGTCCTTGAAAAAAGCCTGGTAAGCATTTTCCACCGCCTCCCGACCCCGCCAGAATTCACCGGGACCGGTGCCCATCATGGCGATGTTCGGCGCATCGGCATACAAGGCCATGACCGCCTTCAGATCGTGCTTGTTCAGCGCCTCGTCGTGCTGGAGCAATACCGCGCGGAGTTCTTCGCTTAATTTGTCGGCTTCCTCAGCCGCCCAGACTGGCGCGGTCAAAAGACAACCAACCGTAGTGGCTAATAAAAAACTGGATTTACTCATGGGGATCGATCCTTATGGTGGGCGGTTTGCGTGAAATCCGGCATCGACTGGAACGGATTGAATAAGCACTGCGCTCATGGCTTTTATTTTAGCCGTATTCCGGAAAATTCGCGTGGGTTTAACCAAAGATAGCCCAGAGTGCTACGGGATTGGTCCCTCGGTGGCGGGGGGCGCGGACGCCTCCGAAACCGCCGCCGCCGGCTCGCCCTCCTCGTCCGCCGACTCGGCGACCGCCGCCGGCGGTTCTTGCGGTTCCGGCGTCACTAAGGCCGCCAACCGGTCGCCCAGGATGGCCTTGGCCTCCCCCAGATGCCAAGCGACGCTATCCATGTCGGCGTGCGACTTGTGAACCCAATCCTCGCCCCAATAGAAGTTGCAACTGGTTTCGGCGCGCAGCAACCGCCAATGGGCCTCGCTCAACACCCGGGCCAGTTCGGGGTTGGGATCGAGCGCGCGGGCCGCCGCGGCCGCCACGGCGTGGAATTCCCGGCTGAGATCATGCACGCGGACCATGGTATCGCGCTGCGCCCAGGAACCTTGCCACTGATGGAAATCCCAGCCATGGTGCGTGTCGGTGTTCCAAGCGCCACGCCGCACCGTCACCCGCCCGTGGGCGCCAAACTGGTTCAGGTAATCGGTGATGAAGGTGGGCCGCATGGTCGAGTGGCCGGCGCGGATTTCCTCCATCGCCTCATGATAGAAATACGTCCAAAAGTTGGATTTTTCCGTGACGTTGCGGAACCAGCCGCCGTTGTCGCCATCGGTGGCGGTGGTCACCAGCGGCGGGAAATCGCACCACTTGGTCCGCTCGTGCAGCTCGTTATAGAACCAGCCATAGTCCATGCCGGAGAGTTGGGCGTCGGACAGCTCGCGGTCGCGCACGATGATAACGATCTCCGCGCCGCCGTACTCGGCGATGTGCGGTCGGTAGCGGACTTCTTGCCAGTCCATCGAATCCACGGGATCGACATACTCGCAATCCACCATCACATAGCGGTATCCGGCTTTCTTCAGGTGCGGGATCATGCGCATGTCAAAACCCATCTCCGGCGGCCAGAAACCGTTGAACTGGTTGCGCCAGAACAAATGGTGGGCCATGGCCTGCCAGCGAGCGATGTGCTCGTCCCAGTCGGATTCCGGGGTTAGGGCCAGCACGGGATGGTAGTAACCCGTGCCGAGGATTTCGAACAACCGCTGATTTTGCAGGTGCCATAAAAGCTGGCCACAATCCACAATGCCGTAGGCGCGTTCCTGAAAATGAGGGCTGGACAGAGACTCCAGTAGCGTGCCGGACAGCGACAGGTGGACGCGGGCGATGTCTTGATAGTCCCACAGCGCGCGCGGCATACGGTCGTAAGCAAACAGGATTTCCTTGGCTTCCCACGGATTGGTGTCGAGCAGGTGATCGAGGTTGCCGGGAGGCTGGTGCATGTTCAGCACCAGAGCATGATAAATATCTCGCATCGCGCGTCTCCTCGTTATCATTCGGTGGGCGATGGCCAAAAATTCTTACAGGCGCGGCCGGAAAGCGACTGGTCATAGTAAAGAGGGTTCTGGTGGTTTGCCAGATTTTCCACAAGCGGCCCCTCCGATTGCGAGCCCGGTAAAACCACCCAGCGGGATCGCTGTTGGTAACAGGCTGGATTCATAAAGCCTCTCAGACCTGAGGCATGGGCGATGATACGGGAAAAAAGTGGCGCGACGCTCTGGGGAGGGTGGCTTTTTTCCAGACCATGAGAAATGAGCTTGCCATCAGCGCTCTGATGTTGCTCAATATTGTTATTATGCGCGCCATGAAGAGGCGCCAGCCCACGGCACGAATACCGTATCATGTTGGAGGCCGGTCGGAGTTGTCAGCACCCCGCTGGAACCCGCCCGCAATTTACTGTCATCCAGTTATACTTTGGAGGCGCAGTCATGAATGGTGATTCCCCTTCGAGACCACGCTTGGTTTTCGATGACCCGTTTCGGGTCGTCGGATATACTGGCGAACCTACTGATGAAACAGGCATTTTACTCTGGTCTGGCATCGACCCCTACCGTTACTTCAAGGGAAGTCATCCAGCGGAGATCGCGCCATTCAAGCAGTTGTTGACGCTCGACTACGCCGGACAGGTGGTGGCTTGGCAGACGATCCAATCCTCCGCTCAGGAGTCCCGATGGTTGGAAGTCCCATCGGAATCCATCGATAACCTGAACCGTCGCATCCGCGACGTGGAACCCTTGCGGTATCGACTGGCGTAACCCGTTGCCTCGGTAAAGTCGTAAACACGCAGAATTTCACCGCGACCCATGCCGCGCGAGTTCGCGTCGCGTTACTTGAACGATTCCAGATC
>DAIRDI010000382.1:0-3105 GCA_036796235.1 Candidatus Competibacteraceae bacterium
ATTGCCCGCTGACCCCGGAAACCCATCATTTCCTCAACGAGCAAACCCTGCCCTATCTCAAGGACGGTGTGTTCATCGTCAACACCAGCCGCGGCGCCCTGCTCGATACCGACAAGGTGATCAAGTTCCTCAAGAACGGCAAGATTGGGATGCTGGCCATCGATGTCTACGAGGAAGAGGCCGACTATTTCTACCGAGATCTATCGGACAAGGTGCCGACCAACGACGAACTGGCGCGGCTGTTGACCTTCCCCAACGTGATCGTCACCTCGCACATGGCGTTTCTCACCGACCATGCCCTGCGCAACATCGCCGAAACCACCTTGGGCAACTTCGCCGAGTTCGAGCGCACCGGGCAATGCGCCAATGCGGTCAGGGAGTGAACGAAGATCTCGACCCACAAAAAAGCCGGCGAGAGCGCATCGCCGGCTTCCGTTCGGTCCCGCAGCCGATTCAGGCGTATTGTTTCGCCGCGAAATCCCAGTTGACCAGATTCCAGAACGCCTCGACGTACTTGGGCCGCAGGTTGCGGTAATCGATGTAGTAGGCGTGTTCCCACACATCGCAAGTCAGCAGCGCGACTTTACCGGAGTTCATCGGCGTGCCGGCGTTGGACGTGCTCATCAGTTCCACCGAGCCGTCCGGATTCTTGACCAGCCAGCCCCAGCCCGAGCCGAAGGTGCCGACCGAGGTTTTGGTGAACTCCTCCTTGAAGGCCGCGAACGAGCCAAACTTCTGGTCGATCGCCGCCGCCAGCGGCCCACTCGGCTCGCCCCCGCCGTTGGGCTTCATACAGCTCCAGTAAAAGGTATGGTTCCACACCTGGGCGGCGTTGTTGAAGATCCCGCCGGCGGATTTCATGATGATTTCTTCCAGCGACAGATTCTCGAATTCGGTGCCGGGAATCAAATTGTTCAGGTTGGTGACGTAAGCCTGGTGGTGCTTGCCGTAGTGAAACTCCAGAGTCTCGGCCGAGATGTGGGGTTCCAGCGCGTTCTTGGCGTAGGGTAGTTCGGGCAGTTGATGAACCATGCGTCGTCTCTCCAGTTGCGGGTCCAGCGTCGAAGGGTTAGCGCTCGGTTAGAACCGCGCGGCGGCGGTAAGTTTTGCCGCCGCGCCCCGCGCGCCAAGGCCGGGCTAGTCTAGACCCCGGTTCCGGCCGATGCAACGCGGGTTACGGGCGATACGGGTATGGTATTCTTGCGCCTACCTCCCCCGCTGAACCCCTGCGAAGCGGTTCCGCGCAACCTCCATCTTTCAGCGCTTGGAGACCGACCCCATGCCTAAGCTTCATCTCACCATCCTCTTTCTGGCCGCTTTTGCCACCACCGGTTGCGTCGGTGGTCTGGGCGGCGGCTCCTCCAGCAGCGACAGCGGCGTCGCCAGCGTCGCCAGCCTCAGCGACGGTGGTCGCGCCGGCCCCCGGGTGAGCGATTCCGAAATCACCCGCAGCATCCAGAGCGCCTTCAAGGAAGATGATCTGTTGGCCAACGCCGCCATCACGGTCAACAGCGAGCAAGGCATCGTCAGCATGAGCGGCCGGCTGACCGCCCGCTCCGCCAACCGCGCGATGTCGTTGGCGCGGTCCGCGCCCGGCGTGCAACGGGTCATGTGGGCCAGCATCGACTACATTCCCGAATAAGCCCGCATTCCCCGGCTCTGCTCCGAACGGCGCGTAAAACGACTCCCATGTGTGGCATTGGCGGCGAACTGCGCCTCGACGGCGGCCAACCCGATGAGGCCCTGATGGGGCGGATGCTGCGCCGCCTGGCTCGACGCGGTCCCGATCACGAAGGAACCTGGTCCGACGGCCCTCTGCTGCTGGGCCACCGCCGCCTGGCGGTGATCGACCTCAGCGACCGCTCCAACCAGCCGATGGTCGATCCCGAACTGGGGTTGGCGCTGGCGTTCAACGGCGCCATCTACAACTATCGGGAGTTGCGGCGCGAGCTGCTGACCAAGGGTTACCACTTCTTTTCCGAAGGCGACACCGAGGTCATCCTCAAGGCTTACGCCGAATGGGGCGAAGGCTGCGTCGAGCGCTTGATCGGCATGTTCGCTTTCGCCATCTGGAACCGCCGCGAACGCACTTTATTCTTGGCCCGCGACCGGCTGGGCATCAAACCGCTGTACTACAGCCGGACGCCGCGCGCCTTTCGCTTCGCGTCTAACAGCCAGGCGTTGCTGGAAGCGGCCGATGTGGATGCCGCCATCGACCCGGTGGCCCTGCATCATCAGTTGACCCTGCACGGCGTCGTTCCCGCGCCGCGCACGATCCTGCGAGGCATCCGCAAGCTGGCGCCCGCCGCCACGCTGACCCTGACTCCCGATGGAGGCGAGCGGAACCGCATTTACTGGCGGCTCAAGGCGCTGCGTCCCGCCGAACCACGCGACGAGACCGAGTGGACCGAGGCGGTTCACGCCGCGCTGCGGCTGGCGGTGCGGCGGCGCTTGGATGTCGCCGACGTGCCGGTGGGGGTGTTGCTGTCCGGCGGATTGGATTCCAGTCTGTTGGTGGCGTTGCTGGCCGAATCCGGGGTCCGCGATTTGCGCACCTTCTCGGTCGGCTTCGAGGATCACCCGGATGAAAAAGGCAGCGAGTTCGAGTACTCCGATCAAGTGGTCGCCCGCTACCAGACCCGCCATCAGAAATATCTGATTCCCAACGATCGCGTGCTCGAGCGCCTGCCGGAAGCGGTCGCCTGCATGGCCGAGCCGATGGTCGGCCAGGACGCGGTGGCGTTTTTCCTGCTGGCCGAGCAGGTTTCCCAGGCGGTCAAGGTCGTGCAGAGCGGTCAGGGCGCCGATGAGGTGTTCGGCGGCTATTTCTGGTATCCGCGCATGGCCGCCGAGAGCGGCGACGCCCTGGAACGGTTCCGGCGCCATTATTTCGACCGCGATCACGCGGAATTCCTGGAATCGGTCGCGCCGGCCTGGCACGGTCCCGATCATACCGCCGCCTTCGTCGCCGAACGGCTGGCGGAACCCGACGCCGAGGAGTATCTGGATCAGGTGCTGCGACTGGACGCGACCACCCTGATCGTGGACGACCCGGTCAAGCGGGTGGACAACATGACCATGGCCTGGGGGCTGGAAGCGCGGGTG
>DAIRDI010000383.1:0-3081 GCA_036796235.1 Candidatus Competibacteraceae bacterium
ACACCCATTATTTTTTGACTGTTTTGTTGCAAATAGTACAAAATTACCCTGTTTTAATGTGGTGTTTCCTTTTAGTCCAGTGATATCAATCCATCAGGAGAAAACCAATGGCTATGACAATCGCGAAAAATGCCCTGGCGGCGGCCTTGGCGGGTGGTCTGTTGCTGGGAACCGCGCAAGCCTACGAGGCGGGCGATTGGTTGCTCAGGGGCGGGATTTATGGGGTGTTCCCGAAGTCCGACAATCTCACGCTCGGGCCCGGCGCCAAGCTGGACGTGGACGATGGCTACAGCTTCGGGTTCAACGTCACCTACATGGCGACGCCGAACATCGGTATCGAACTGCTGGCCGCGTGGCCGTTCAGTCACGACATCAGCCTGTCGGGTGCGGGCACGGTCGGTGAAACCAAGCACCTGCCGCCGACCCTCAGCGTGCAGTATCACTTCATGCCGACCAGCAATATCCGTCCTTATGCCGGTCTGGGGTTGAACTACACGATTTTCTTCGATGAGGAAGCCAAAGGCGCGCTCGCCGGCTCCAATCTGAGCTTGGATAATTCCTGGGGCGTGGCCGTGCAGTTGGGCATCGATATCGACGTGGCGCCCAACTGGTTCGTCAACGCCGACCTGCGCTACATCGACATCGAAAGCGATGCCAAGTTGGATGGGGTTGGGATCGGCACCGTGGAGATCGATCCGATCGTTTTCGGACTCAACATCGGTATTCGCTTCTAGGTTCTCCGCCCGGTCGGGGGGCGCGCGACCGGGCCGCGCCGTCCCTCGACCGCGAGCGTTCTCGCGTCACGCCTTCTCGGGATACCCCAACGCCTGCAACATCCGACCCAATTCGGGTCGGATATCCTCCCCGGTTTCCACGGCAACCCGGCCGGTCGGTACGTCCACCGTCACCCCCCGAACCTGGGCATTCTGGCGCAGGCCGGTCTGAATCGCGCTGGCGCAGCCGCCGCACTTGACGTTCTGGACGTTGAATTCAAGCTGCATGTCGTGATCTCCTGAGTCGCTGAAGGCGCTTGAAGTATAGTCTGGCCGACCGCGCTCCGCGCCGACAGTCTTGGCGCTGACCCTGGCGGTCTCCCTCGCGGTATCGACTCGATCACCATTCATTGGCAAGATGGTCCGTCAATGTGAAACAAAGGAGAGCTTCGCCATCGCCCGACCCAGTACCCCTCGCTACCTGGTGGGACTCGATTTGGGCACCACCCATACGGTGGTGGCCTACGCCGATCTGAAGGCGGCGGTCGTTCCTCGCGCCCCCCACTCCTCTCCCACACGGGGAGCGGGGGGGCTTGAGGGTCAGGAAGTCGAGGGTCACGCCATTAGGCTGTTCGCCATCGAACAGTTGATCTCCCCCGGCGCGGTGGCGGTTCGGTCGCTGCTGCCTTCCGTGCGCTATCACCCGGCCGACGGGGAACTGGCCACGGCGGATGTTCGGTTGCCCTGGTCATTCACCGATCCGGGCGAAGTCGCCGACGTCGTGCTGGGTGAACTGGCGCGGGAGCGCGGCTCGCGGACGCCGGGCCGGCTGGTGGCCAGCGCCAAAAGCTGGCTCTCGCATTCCGGAGTGGACCGCACCGCGCCGATTCTGCCCTGGGGCGCGGCGGCGGACATCGCCAAGGTTTCGCCGGTTGCCGCCAGCGCCAGCATGCTCGCGCACGTCCGCGCCGCCTGGAACCACCAGTTTCCCCGCCAGCCGCTGGAACGACAGGAACTGGTGCTGACCGTGCCCGCCTCCTTCGACGAGGCGGCGCGGGCCTTGACCGTGGAGGCGGCGCGTCTGGCCGGTCTGCCGCAACTGCGCCTGCTGGAGGAACCGAAGGCGGCTTGCCACGACTGGCTGCATCGCCATCGCGCCGACGTGACGGCGGCGCTGGGCGCCGCGCGCCTGCTGCTGGTCTGCGACGTGGGCGGCGGCACTACCGACCTAACCCTGATCCAAATCGCGCCGGGGGAGGCCGGTCCCGAGCTCACCCGCATCGGCGTCGGCGATCATTTGATGCTGGGCGGCGACAACATGGACCTCACCTTGGCCCGCGTCGTGGAAAGCCGATTGAGCGGCGGGCGGTTGAACGCTGGCGAGTTGTCGCAACTGTTACAGCAGTGCCGGAGCGCGAAGGAGCGCTTGCTGGCGGCGGATGCCCCGGAACGGGTGACGGTGACGGTGCTGGGCGGCGGCGCACGACTGATCGGCGGCGCGCGGTCGGCGGAACTGAGTCGGGACGAGGTGCGGGCGCTGCTGGTGGATGGCTTTCTGCCCCAGGTCGAACCCGACGAGCGTCCTCAAGGCCGGCGCGCGGCGGTGGTCGAATTCGGGTTGCCGTATGCCGCCGACCCGGCCATCAGCCGCCATCTGGCGGCGTTTCTGGCGCGACATGGCGAGGCTTGCCGGCGGGCGCTGGGCGAGCGGGCGATCATGGGTCGTCCGCCGATGCCGGACGCGGTGCTGCTGAACGGAGGGGTCTTTCACGGCGCGGCGCTGGTCGAACGGCTGTTGGCGGTGCTGGCCCGCTGGCGCGGCGAACCGGCGGTGTTGCTGGACAATCCCGAGCCCGATCTGGCGGTGGCGCGCGGCGCGGTCGCCTACGGTCTGGCGCAACGCGGGCACGGCTTGCGGATCGGAGGTGGTTCGGCGCGGGGTTATTTCCTCGTGGTCGAGGGGGGGCGGGACCGCAAGCAGGGAGTCTGTCTGTTGCCGCGCGGCGCGGAAGAGGGTCGGGAGGTGCGGCTGGAGCGCATCTTCTCACTGCGGCTGGGTGCGCCGGTGCAATTTCATCTGATGTCCTCGACCGGCGACGCCGTTTATCCGCCGGGCGCGGTGGTGGCGCTGGAGGCCGAGGATTTCGTGCCCCTGCCGCCCATCGCCACGGTGATCGAGAGCGAAGCCGCCGACGAGACGCCGGTGCAACTGGTGACTCAGTTGACCGAAGTCGGCACGCTGGAGGTGGATTGCGTCGCGGTGGACGCCCCGGCGCGGCGCTGGCGACTGGCGTTTCAGTTGCGCGGCGGCGATGCGGCGACGCTGGCCCGCCTGCATCCGCGGTTCCCCGAGGCGGCGGCGCGGCTG
>DAIRDI010000384.1:0-3067 GCA_036796235.1 Candidatus Competibacteraceae bacterium
ATTTCGCCAACAAGGCGGACGTCGAGGGGCAAAACGACGTCTCGGCGCTGTTCCGTTCCACGGCGGAAGGCGAAACCGGCCATGCCCACGGTCACCTGGACTATCTGGCCTCGGTGGGCGATCCGGCCACCGGCCTGCCGATCGGCGCCTCGCGCGACAACCTGAAGGCGGCGGTCGCGGGCGAGACCCACGAATACACCGACATGTACCCGGGCATGGCCAAGACCGCCCGAACCGAAGGCTTCGATGAGATCGCCGACTGGTTCGAGACCCTGGCCAAGGCCGAGCGCTCGCACGCCAATCGCTTCCAGAAGGCCCTGGACGCGCTGGTCGACTGAGGTTAACGGGGCGGGCGCATGGCCCGCCCCCATTTCCACAGCGCCGTCCCAAAAGCGCCATTCCAACAAGAGGCCCGCCCGCAATGACCGTCCGCGAAGGCAATCTGGAGCCCCCGAAACGGCATCCCATCGACTGGAAAAATCCCGACTACTACAACGAAGGCTCGCTGTTCGCCGAACTGGAGCGGGTCTTCGACATCTGCCACGGTTGCCGGCGCTGCGTCAGCCTGTGCAACGCCTTCCCCAAACTATTCGATCTGATCGACGAGGGCGATACCGGCGAAGTGGACGCCATCCCGAAGACGAAATATGGGGAAGTGGTGGACCAGTGTTACCTCTGCGACGTGTGCTTCATGACCAAGTGTCCCTACGTGCCGCCCCACCCATGGAACCTCGATTTCCCGCACCTGATGCTGCGGGCCAAGGCAGTCAAGTTCAAGAAGGGCGAAGTCACGTTCCGGGACAAACTGCTGACCAGCACCGACGCCCTGGGCAAGCTGTTGGCGATTCCGGTGGTGGCGCAAACCGTCAACGCCACCAACAAAAATAAAGCGCTACGCGGCGTGATGGACAAGGTATTGAAAGTCCACAAGGACCGCCAGCTTCCCGACTATGCCCCCAAGCGCTTCCGGGCCAACGCCCGGGCCGAGGGCCATTTCCCGGCGCGCGACGGCCAGCGCACCCCCGGCAAGGCCGCGATCTTTGCCACCTGCTACATCAATTACAACGAGCCGGGCATCGGCCACGACCTGCTCAAGATTCTCGCCCACAACGAAATTCCGACCACCTTGGTCGAAAAGGAAGCGTGTTGCGGGATGCCGAAGCTGGAACTCGGCGATTTGGAATCGGTGAACCGGCTCAAGGAAGCCAACATTCCGGTGCTGGTCAAGCTGGCCCGCGCTGGCTACGCCATCCTGACCGCCATTCCCTCCTGCACCCTGATGTTCAAGCAGGAACTGCCGCTGATGTACCCGGACGACGCCGACGTGCAGGCGGTGGGCGCGGCCATGTTCGATCCCTTTGAGTATCTGATGCTGCGGCACAAGGACGGCTTGCTCAAGACCGACTTCCAGAAGTCGCTCGGCACGGTGTCCTATCACATTCCCTGCCATCTCCGGGTGCAGAACCTGGGCCAGAAGACCCGCGAACTGCTGCAAATGATCCCGGACACCACCATCCACACCGTGGAGCGCTGCGCTGGCCACGACGGCACCTGGGGCGTGAAGAGCGAATACTTCGATATGTCCATGAAAATCGGCCGGCCGGTGTTCCGACAAATGGCCGAGGCGAATCCGGATTACGTCAGTTCCGACTGCGCCATCGCCGGCCGGCATATCTGCCAGGGCATGGGCGAGACCCAGGCTCAAAAGCAGCATCCCATCAGCCTGATTCGCATCGCCTACGGGCTCTAACCGCGGAGGACTTGCCATGCCCGCCATCACCCGGGACAGCCTGATGTCGCTGGAGCAGTACGCCAGGGAACGCCCGACGTTTCGGGCGCGGGTGCTCGCCCACAAGCGGAATCGCAACCTGGCGCTGGGCGATCATCTGACCCTGGTTTTCGAAGATGAACTGACCATCCGCTACCAGATCCAGGAAATGCTACGGATCGAGAAGATCTTCGAGGAAGAGGGCATCAACGGTGAATTGGAAGCCTACAACCCGCTGGCGCCGGATGGGAGCAACTTCAAGGCCACGATGCTGATCGAGTACCCGGACGTCGAGGAACGCCACTGCATGTTGGGGCTATTAAAAGGAATCGAGGATCGGGTTTGGCTGCGGGTCGAGGATTGCGAACCTGTGTACGCCATCGCCGACGAGGATCTCGAGCGGGAGAACGAGGAAAAAACCAGCGCCGTGCATTTCCTGCGCTTCGAACTGACGCCCGAGATGAAAAATCGGTTACAGCAGGGCGCGGCGCTGGCGGCAGGTGTCGATCACCCGAATTATGTCGTTGAAGCGTCGACGGTTCCCGAGAGCTTGCGCTTGGCCCTGCTGGCGGATTTGAGCTAACCAGTCATCCGTAAATCCCGCCGTCTGGAGCAGGCGGCGGTTTTCCCAAAACTCCCTCCAGTCCCCGCGCATCGCCTGCGATGGGCGCCGCTCAATTCTCCTTCCTTAAATCAAGATCCGCTCGATCCATCCGGGTAGTAATATTGCCTATTTAGGTTAACCCGACAGGTGGAGGTTTGGATCGGTATGAAGGGAGCGGATTCACATAGCGAACGCATGACCGCCGGCGAACGCCGAGCGGCGGTCTGGCTGGCCGGGGTCTTTTCGCTGCGGATGCTGGGGTTGTTCATGATCCTCCCGGTCTTCGCGCTGTACGCCGAAGACCTGCAAGGCCATACCCCGGCGCTGGCGGGACTGGCCATCGGCGTCTACGGGCTGAGCCAAGCCCTGTTCCAAATCCCCTTCGGCTTCCTCTCCGACCGCTACGGCCGCAAGCGGATGATCTATCTCGGCCTGCTGATCTTCGCCGCCGGCAGCGTGGTCGCGGCGCTGGCCGACTCGATGTGGGGCGTTATTCTCGGGCGGGCGCTGCAGGGTGGCGGCGCGGTGTCGGCGGCGGTGATGGCGCTGGCCGCCGACCTCACGCGCGAGGAGCACCGCATCAAGGTGATGGCTTTCATCGGCATCACCATCGGTCTCTCCTTCGCGGTCTCGATAATCCTGGGACCGGTGTTGGACGGCTGGATCGGGGTGCCGGGCATTTTCTGGCTGACCGG
>DAIRDI010000385.1:0-3066 GCA_036796235.1 Candidatus Competibacteraceae bacterium
AACACGCCGAGCAGGAACGCCAGCGGGCGGAACGCCTGGCCGCGCGGCTGCGCGAGCTGGGCATCGAGCCGTCCGAGTAGTTGCGATTACGCTGGACGAACTGTTTGCGGCTTTGGGCGACGGCGGTTATGAAGCGGCCTATCCCGTTTAGGATGAACGCCGCCCGCCTGCAAACTTTCCCCGACAGGTATTTCTTCGAGGGCAACCGGACGCATAAAATCAGGTGAGAATGTGGTTTGTGGTCTGAGTAGCTGACTGGCAAACCGTCATTTCTGAAATATATGCTCTTGGTGGTGGGTAAGAAATTTCATTTCGGGAAAAAACTTTTCAGGCATACGGAGTGGCTGACCTTCGTAGGAAGAAAAATTTACTTGTAAAGATTCATTCGGAAGGTGATCTTTAAGTCTCCGACTTAAAACCAAACGATAATCTTCATCGAAAGTAATTAACCCCTCATCAAATGCAGTATCGTGGAGCCTAGAAAGACAAAGCCCATTGCAAGGATTAATGCGTTGCTCGGGAAAGAGTGCCCATGGAAGTATATGGCTTGCAATCAACAGTTCTGGAATGGGAATATTTGAAATACAGCATCGCCCAAGATAAGCTGCTAGAACTGTACGCCGAAAGAACCCTTGGGCAAGACGTACTTTTTGCGTGCGGATACTTTCAGTTGGTCCTGTAGGCAACTTATTAATATCTGAGGTAAATATTTTTTCTTCAGCGTTCTCCACTGGTTTTTCCAACGATGGTGGTAAGTCCTGATTATCGACTATTTGTTTCCAAAGCAACTCACTATCTGCCGCCATTTCTTCCCAACTTTTGTGAAACTCATCCCATATTTGCTGGTCTAGCTTACTGGCTCCTGGCAAACCTTTAATACCACGCGCCTTTTCTTCAGGGTCAAGCGATGTAAAGTTATTAAGCTTCATCGCAACACTACCGGGAGTGCGACCCAATACTTGTGCAAGCTTGATTACCTCAGGCGCGTGGCTATGCTGGCGCCCGAATGGGATGCGACAATATAGACTCATTGCCAAAAGGAGTTCTGTCCGATTCCAAGGCTTTCGGATATTCGGCATTGAGGCAATTCCTATGATGGCCAAAGTCGAGTTGACAACCCGCTCGTCCCATGCCTCATTGATGGCAAACTGGCGGATGGCCAGGAAAACCTTACGACCCTGCTGGCGGGTCGCGACCGGCCCCAGGTGTCGACGACGCCACCGTGGAACGCAGCATCCCACTGCACGCCGAGCAGCGGGATTTTCACGGGGTGTTCGCGGAGCCACTCGCCCGCTGCTGGGCGGCGGGATTTAATGCGCCGGGTCCGCCAAGTCCAGCCGGCGTTCGATGCGTTCCAGCCGACGCCGGAAATCGTCCATCTCGGATTTCCCGGAATAGACGGCGGTGGTTAGTCCGGCCAACTGCTGGCCCATGGCCGAAAGCTGGACTTCGACGCCGGTCATGCGGGCCTTCAACTCGCCCATGTCGGCGCGAAGGGCTTGCAAGTGTTTCAGGATGACGCTGGCCAGTTCGTCGGGGGTCATGGCAGGCGTTCCGATTGCTGGATTGCCACCCGATGCACATCAGCAATCGTCCGGCGATATTCCCGAACGAATTTTTCAACAGCCGGCTTGAGCGGAATCGGTATCCGAATGGTGACGGTGTTGGAACCGGTTGCCGGTCGGCCTCGCCCGCGTCGCTGCTTCTCTGTGGTGTCCATCGTGGCCCGCCAAGGTTGAACGTGAAATTTACGGAACATCATAATCACGTCTAACCATGTATTCAAGCGAATAAACTAGAAATACTGCAACTTAAAATTCACGACTTCACGCCTCAATCTTGAATTTCGCGGGAAAAAATGGGCGACAGGCGGGTTTCGGTGGAGGTTGTCGTTTCTGGCGCGGGCGGCGGCTAGATGAATCGTAGTAATTTCCAGGTGCTGCTAAAATGCCCGCCGCTATCACCATCCATCATCCGGGCAGTTCCGCCCTTCCTCATCCTCACGCCTGCGGGAGCACCTCATGACCACCATCCGCCAAGAAGACTTCATCCAAAGCATCGCCGACGCCTTCCAGTACATCAGCTACTACCACCCGGTCGATTACATCAAGGCGCTGGCGCAAGCCTACGAGCGCGAGGAAAGCCCGGCGGCCAAGGACGCCATCGCGCAAATCCTGATCAACTCGCGGATGTGCGCCGAGGGCCACCGGCCGATCTGCCAGGACACCGGCATCGCCCTGGTGTTTCTCAAAGTCGGCATGGACGTGCATTGGGACGCCAAGCTGTCGGTGCAGGAAATGGTCGACGAGGGGGTGCGCCGCGCCTATCTCGACCCGGACAACATACTGCGCGCCTCGGTGCTGCTCGATCCGGCCGGCAAGCGTCAGAACAGCAAGGACAACACCCCGGCCGTGGTGCATTACGAAATCGTCCCCGGCCATCATCTGGAGGTGATCTGCGCGGCCAAGGGCGGCGGTTCGGAGGCCAAGTCCAAGTTCGCGATGCTGAACCCCTCCGACGACCTGGTGGAGTGGATTCTCAAGACCGTGCCGACCATGGGCGCCGGGTGGTGTCCGCCCGGCATTCTCGGGGTCGGCATCGGCGGCACGCCGGAGAAGGCGCTGCTGCTGGCCAAGGAATCCCTGATGGCCCCGGTCGACATTCAGGAACTGATCGCCCGCGGCCCCAAGAATCGCGCCGAGGAACTGCGCATCGAACTGTACGAAAAGGTCAACGCGCTCGGCATCGGCGCGCAGGGTCTCGGCGGGTTGACCACCGTGGTGGACGTGAAGGTGCTCGATTACCCGACCCACGCCGCCAACCTGCCGGTCGCGATGGTGCCGAACTGCGCCGCGACCCGCCACGTGCATTTCCATCTCGACGGCACGGGGCCGGCCCATCTGGAGCCGCCGAATTTGGACGACTGGCCGAAGCTGACCTATGCGCCGACCAACGCCCGGCGGGTCGATCTGGCCACCGTCACCCGCGCGGACGTCGCGACCTGGAAGCCGGGCGAGGTGCTGCTGCTCAACGGCAAGATGCTCACCGGCCGCGACGCCGCCCACA
>DAIRDI010000386.1:0-3065 GCA_036796235.1 Candidatus Competibacteraceae bacterium
AACCGTCGGTATGGCCCGCCAGCCAGGCGTGGTCGATGACCGGAATGCCGCGCTGCTGGCCTTCGAGATACCCGCGACTGACCAGCCGGGTGAGATTGCGGTAGCCGGTCAGGTTCTGGCACAGCAGCACCAGTCGGGCCGGTTCGGCGTCGCGCCGCACCCAGGCGTCCACCCCGATGATCGGCTTGAGCCCTGCGCCGAGCGCGGCCTTGTAGAACTTGATCAGCGCGAACAGGTTGCTGCGGTCGGTCACCGCCACGGCGGGCATCCCGGCGGCGGCGACCTGCTTGACCAGACTCTTGATGCGAATCAGCCCATCGACCAGGGAATATTCGGTATGCAGGCGCAGGTGGACGAACGGGACGGTCATCGGTGGGGGGCGGCGGTGGCGTTCACGTTTTTAGCAAGGCGGCGACCGGGGCGAAGGACCGGCGGTGTTCGGGACAGGGGCCATACCGACGCAGCGCGTCGCGGTGAGCGGCGGTCGGATAGCCTTTGTGTTGGGCGAAATTATAGGCGGGATAACGGTCGTGCAGGAGGCATAATTCGGCGTCTCGCGCCACCTTGGCCAGAATCGAGGCGGCGCCGATCGCCGGGACGGTGGCGTCGCCCCGGATGATCGCCTGGCCGGGGCAGGGCAGAGGGGGACAGCGGTTGCCGTCCACGAGAACCTGGCCGGGGACGAGGGGCAGCGCCGCCACCGCCCGCTGCATGGCGAGCAAGGAGGCTTGCAGGATGTTGAGGCGGTCGATTTCCTCCACCTCGGCGCGACCCAGCGCCCAGGCCAGGGCGCGGGCGCGGATTTCCCCGGCCAGTTGCTCGCGCCGCGCGGCGCTGAGTTTTTTGGAATCGGCCAGGCCCGCGATCGGGCGGGCGGGATCGAGAATGACGGCGGCGGCGACGACGGGACCGGCCAGCGGGCCGCGGCCGGCTTCGTCCACCCCGGCGATCAGGAGAACGTCGGGCATGGGAGGGTTTTAACCCGCATCGAGCGGGCTGACCACGCCCCGGCCGCCCCGGTTGAGGACGTGGGTGTAGATCATGGTGGTGCTGACGTCCTTGTGGCCGAGCAATTCCTGGACGGTGCGGATGTCGTAGCCCGACATCAGCAGATGGGTGGCGAAGCTGTGGCGGAGCGAATGACAGGAGGCGGGTTTGGTGAGGTCGGCCGCGCGCACGGCGTTTTTGAAGGCCCGTTGCAGGGTTTGCTCGTCGAGGTGATGGCGGCGTTCGATGTGGGAACGGGGGTCGATGGACCGCTGCGCGGCGGGAAATACATATTGCCAGCCCCACTCCCGACCGGCGTTGGGATATTTGCGGTCCAGGGCGAACGGCAGGTAAACGTTGCCGAAGCCTTGTCGCAAGTCCTGCTCGTGCAGGATCTTGACATCGGCCAAGTGGGTCTGGAGCGGTCCGATCAGGGAATCCGGCAGCAGGGTCAGCCGGTCTTTCTGGCCCTTGCCGTCTCGGACGGTGATTTGCCGGTATTCAAAATCGAGGTCTTTCACCCGCAAGCGGACGCATTCCATCAACCGCAGGCCGGCGCCGTACAGGAGGTTGGCCATCAGGCGGTGGCGCCCTTCCAGGTGGGCCAGCACGGCGCGCGCCTCGGTGGCGGTGAGGACGACCGGCAGCCGGGCGGGACGTTTGGCTCGTTCGACGTTGTCCAGCCAACCGATGTCTTGTTCGAGGACTTCCTTGTACAAGAACAGGATGGCGCTGAGGGCCTGGTTTTGGGTGGACGCGGCGACGTTGCGCTCCACGGCCAGGTGGGTCAGGAATTGTTCGACTTCCTGCTTGCCCATCTCTTGAGGATGTCGCTTGCCGTGGAACAGGATGTAGCGCTTGATCCAGTCCACGTAGGCTTGCTCGGTGCGGATGCTGTAGTGTTTCAGGCGGATTTTTTCGCGAACCTGGTCGAGCAACCTGGGCTTGACAGTCATAACATCCTCTACTTTAATGGTTATCATGGCAGGCAGCGGTAGCATTCTCGCGGAGGATGCATCGCAGCAGGGTTGTGACGCCAAGGCTGACGCCAATGACGGGCTGATTAGGGTTGTTGTTATTTCGCAACTTGATAGACTTAACAATAACTTGATCTGGGCCTGCTTTGATTATACGTCAAAACTGATGCAATCAAAGGCGTCGTTTAGGATGTCTACTTCATGTTATCCGCCAGAGACCCATGACCGAACCTGACTATCCAGACGCAATCGACCCGGACAAAGTTGGGGACTACGATGCACATGCCCAAGCTGGTGGCGGCTACACTTGGGACGCGGTCCTTGAGTATCGTGTCTGGATGCATCCCGAACGTGGTGCACCGGATGAATTTGATGGCAATGACTACTACATTCCATTCGCAACATACGCCGAGGCCCGCACATACTACGAGGAACATGAAGGCTGTGAAGAACCCCTGGCCCTTGTATTGCAGCGTGAGCACATCAACGAACCTCAACCGGGTGTTTTCGAGCACATAACAACAGAACGAATCACGGAGTGGCCCCCTGTGTTCTTGTCGCGGCCGCAACGGACCGAAAGGACAATCCCCGACTTTTTTGCACCAGATGCACCGCCCAACCGACTCGATATAATACGTGGACTTGCTCCGCCCAGGACAGTACAAGAGTAAGTATCCCCCGGCAGAGCCGGGGGCTTTAGGGGGTTACGCCTCAAAGGCGCTTGTAAACCATGTACCGCCCAAGGCGGCGGGAGCCGCTCTGGTGAGTCCATCCCTCGGCTAGAAAAGCTCTTGAAATCACCCCGCGTCAGTCATTGAAACCGATCAATGAATGGTCACAGTCGACAGCCCGTGGTAGCCAATTCCACACCCGGCAACGCGGCGCGGCAAAAACCGACTCCCGCAAAGGTCAAACCTTGGGAGTCCCCCGGCAGAGCCGGGGGTTTACCCAATTTAATAAGCGGATAACCAAGCGATGCACCCAAGTCGCGGAATCGAGCGTTTTAACAATTGAGAATTCATCGCCGCGACTGGGTGATCGCGGTCGTTATCCGACTGAGCCAACTTCCGACGAGCGACATGACATGAGCAAAGCGCCAAA
>DAIRDI010000387.1:0-3046 GCA_036796235.1 Candidatus Competibacteraceae bacterium
CTCCCAACGCACCGCGCCCGGACCGAACAGCAGGATCACCGTGGAACCCATGTTGAAGCGCCCGAGTTCCGCGCCTTTGTCGAGCCGCACCGCGCCATCCCCCTGCTGAGGATAGCTCCAGTGGCGGATGGCCTTTCCGAGGGGCGGCGTGATCGCTCCAGCCCAGACCGTTTCGATGGACGCGACGTTGATCGCTCCCACCAGCACCACCGCCACCGGTCCCGCCGGGGTATCGAACAGCGTGACCACCCGTTCGTTACGGGCGAATAAATTCGCCGCCATCCGCGTGGTCAGCGGCGAAACGCTGAATAGCCTGCCGGGGATATGCACCATGTCCCGCAACCGACCGGCCAGCGGCATGTGAATGCGGTGATAGTCGCGCGGCGACAGATACAGGGTGGCGAAGCTTCCTCCCAGGAAGGGCCGCGCCCGCTCCGGGTCGCCGCCCAGCAGCGCCGTCAGCGAAAAATCGCGCCCCTTGGCCTGAAACAGCGTATCAGCCTCCGCGCTCCCGAACTGGCTGACCGCGCCGTCCACCGGACAGCAGATCACCCGGTCGCCCGGCGCCAGCGGCCGCGCTCCCGGCTTCAGCGCCCGGGTGAAGAAGGCATTGAAATCCGCGTAGGCGCGCGGGTCTGAAGCCAACGCCTCGTCCAGATTCACCCGAAAATGACGGGCGAAGGCGCGGATCAGCGCATCCTTGACCCACGGTGTCCGTAACCGGGCCACCCGGTAGGTCAGCCGCGTCAGCAGCCGTTGCGGCAGCAGGGCTTGCGCCCCATAGCGCAACCGGTCGCCCCAGGGCGCGGCGGCGGTTTTGGTCGTGACCTCACCCGTTTTGGGCTGTCCCATCATGGCATGGCCACCGCGCGGATCTTCAGGAAATCCTCCACCAGTCGTTCGGGCGTCTGCGGCGGGGTGAAAATGGCGCGCGGCCGGCCATCCGGGTCGATCAGGATGATCGTGGAGGAATGATCCACCAAGTAATACCCTGAACCCTCCTGCTCCGCTCCACGCTGGTAAAACACATGCAGCGCCTGGGTCAGCCGGTCCAATTCCTCGGGGGCGCCGGTCACCCCCTGAAATTCGGGGTTGAAATAGGTCACATAGTCGCGCAACCGCTCCGGCGTATCGCGTTGCGGGTCCACCGACACGAAGATGTAAGCTGTGTTCTCCGCGGCATTTTGCCCGACCAGAAGCTGCCGCACGCGGTTCAGCTCGGACAGCGTGATCGGGCAGACATCCGGGCAGAAGCTGTAGCCGAAATACAGAAAGGTCCAGCGGTCGCGAAAGTTTTCGCGGGTGAACGGCCGCCCGCTATGGTGAATGAGTTGAAAGTCGTCGAGCGGTTGCGGGGCCGGCAGATAAATACCCGCGATCTCCGGCGGCGGCGCGGGCGGGGGAGGCAACAACCACTGGCTCGCCAACAACCCCACGCCCAACGCCAGTAGGCCCGCAAGACCCAAGATCCCGGTTTTTGCGTTACGTGTCATGCTTGCTCGAACTCCTGTTGCCGATGCGTTGGCTTTTTAGGTACGGGCGCGACCGGTCGGTTCGGCAGCCGGCGAGCGCCCGGTTTTCCCGCCGGGGAGCATATCCGCCCCACCGGTGAAACGGTAGAATTTTCCCGACAGCGACCGCTTCGACGATGATGATACCGGTTTCCCCTCCACGACCACGAATCCCGATGAGCGACCACGACGACGTTTTGCCCTATCTACACACGATCCGCGACCTCATTCGCTGGGGCGCCAGCCGCATGAACGAAGCTGGCCTGCATTTCGGTCACGGCACCGACAACGCCCTCGACGAAGCGGCGGCGCTGGTGCTGCACGCACTGCACCTGCCGCCGGATTTACACACCGAGTACCTGCAAGCCCAACTGACGCCGCCCGAAAAACAGGCGGCGTTCCATCTGCTGGAACGGCGCATCGTCGAGCGCAAGCCGGCCGCCTACCTGACCCAGCGCGCCTGGTTCATGGGTCTGCCGTTCCAGGTGGACGAGCGGGTGTTGATCCCACGCTCGCCATTGGCGGAACTGATCGAACGGCATTTCGCGCCTTGGGTATCGGACAGCCGGCAGGTCAACGCGATTCTGGACCTGGGAACCGGCAGCGGTTGTATCGGCATCGCCTGCGCCTACGCTTTTCCGGACGCTCGCGTGGACTTGGCGGATATTTCCCCCGACGCCTTGGACGTGGCGCGCCGCAATGTCGCCGAACACGGCCTGGAGGATCAGATCGAGATCATTCAGTCCGATCTGTTCTCCGCGCTCAAGGGCCGCCGCTACGACCTGATCATCAGCAATCCACCCTACGTTGGCCTGGAAGAACTGGACGACCTGCCGGCCGAATACCATCACGAGCCACGGCTGGGGCTGGTCGCCGGGGTGGAAGGGCTGGATGTGGTCGTGGACATCCTGCGCCAGGCCGCCGATTATCTACAGCGCGATGGGCTGTTGATCGTCGAGGTCGGCAACGCCCAGTATGCGCTGTGCGAAGCGCTCCCGGACGCGCCGTTTACCTGGCTGGAATTCGAGCGCGGCGGACAAGGGGTGTTTTTGTTGAATGCCGCGCAATTACAGCGGTTGTGAGCGGCGCGGTTAAAGCCCGCCGAAATCGCTCCCGACACAAGGTGATTTAAACTTCTGGCGTCCCCAAGAACAAGAAGGACTACGTCATGCCGACAGGCACGGACATCCCCATGATCGAAGACCGTTTGTTGCAGGCTGCGCCGGACGCCATGCTCGTTGTGGATCAGTCTGGTCGGATCGCTCGAGCCAACACCTTGGCCGAAAAATTGTTTGGCTATCCACCCGGAACGCTCGCCGGTCAGTCCCTGGATCTCCTCATTCCCGAGCATTTGCGGGATCGGTACCGTCGGCTTTTGATCGAGTATCTGCGCGATCACTCCCGACCGACGGGCGCTGGCCTGACGTTAGCGGGGTTGCGGCGAGGCGGCGATGAATTCGCGGTGGCAGTCAGCCTCAATACCCTGCCAAACCCGGCTGGCCGCCATGTCCTGGCCGCCATTCGCGACGCAAACG
>DAIRDI010000388.1:0-3030 GCA_036796235.1 Candidatus Competibacteraceae bacterium
CCTTTATGGTTGAGGCGAGAGCGGGAAATCCCACTCGAGGCGGGAGAAATCGCTTTCACAGTCCACGTTAATGGATTTATGAAGTGATTTCCAAGCCCTTGCTTCTGTGAATTTCCTGGAATGGCCAGGGTTCGCGACGGAGAGAGAGAGGGAAGGTTGGCCTTTCGGCTTTGCAGTCTGGTCGGTGGGGGTTGTTAGGCCGGGTAAATCTTGCCGCGCGCTGGTAAAACCCGCCAGACGGGATAAGCTCTAGGGGTTAATCCAACGATGAGGTGATCGTCATGTGTCTTGCGGTGCCGGCCCGGGTTTGCGCGTTGCTGGACGGCGAACGCGCCGTGATCGAATTGGACGGACTGAAGCGGGAGATTTCCATCGAACTGGTGGATGACGTGACGGTGGGCGATTACGTGATCGTGCATGTGGGCCACGCGCTGGGCAAGCTCGATCCCGAGGAAGCCGAGGAAACGCTCGCCCTGCTGCGGGAATTCGCCGAGGCGCAAGCGTGATGAAATACATCGACGAATTTCGCGACGGCGCGGCGGCCCGTGGCCTGGCCCGGCACATCGCGGCGGAGGTCCGGCCCGGCCGCGAGTACCGCCTGATGGAGTTCTGCGGCGGCCACACCCACGCCATCTATCGCTATGGGGTCCAGGACTTGTTGCCGGACGAGATACGCATGATCCACGGCCCCGGCTGCCCGGTGTGCGTGTTGCCGGTCGGGCGGCTGGACATGGCGCTGGATTTGGCGACTCGTTCCAAGGTGACCCTGTGCAGCTACGGCGACATGCTCCGAGTGCCGGGTTCGGGCGGGCAGAGTTTGCTGAGGGCCAAGGCGGCGGGCGCCAACATTCACATGATTTACTCAGCCGCCGAGGCGCTGGAACTGGCGCGGCGGCATCCGGAACGGGAAGTGGTGTTTTTCGCCATCGGGTTCGAGACGACCACCCCGCCCACGGCGCTGGTCATCCAGCAGGCGGCGGCGCTCGATCTGCCCAATTTCAGCGTGTTCTGCAATCACGTGCTGACTCCGCCGGCCATCGTCCATCTTCTGGATTCGCCGGAAGCGCGCGAAGTGGGCGCGGTTTTCATCGACGGCTTTCTGGGACCCGCCCACGTCAGCGTGGTGATCGGCAGCCGACCCTATGAGCCCTTCGCCAGCGGCTACCACAAACCGGTGGTGATCGCCGGCTTCGAGCCGCTGGATGTGATGCAGTCGATCCTGATGCTGGTGCGCCAGATCAACGAGGGTCGGGCCGTGGTGGAAAATCAGTACACCCGCGCCGTAACCCGCGACGGCAACACCAAGGCCCAGCGGTTGATGGCCGAAATCCTCGAACCGCGCTCGGTGTTCGAGTGGCGCGGGCTGGGACAAGTCCCGCGCAGCGCCCTCCAGATTCGGGAGCCCTACGCCCGCTTCGACGCCGAACGCCGGTTCGAGCTGGAACCGCGCGCGGCGCCCGATCATCGCGCCTGCCAGTGCGGCGCGGTGCTGCGCGGCGCGATCAAACCCACCGACTGCAAGGTGTTCGGCACGGCCTGCACGCCGGAAACTCCGCTCGGCGCGTGCATGGTCTCCGCCGAGGGCGCGTGCGCGGCCTATTACAGTTACGGCCGCTATCAGGAGGCGGCGTGAGCGCGTCTTCCCGGCGGCGGTTCGCCACCCCGCTGGACTTCGAACGCGGTCAGGTCGAGTTGAGTCACGGCAGCGGCGGTCGGGCCATGGCCCAACTGATCGAGGAACTGTTCGCGACCGCCTTCCGCAATCCCTGGCTCGACCAGCGCAACGATCAGGCTTGTCTGGAACTGCCGCCGGGCCGCATCGCCATGACCACCGACAGCTACGTGGTCTCGCCGCTGTTCTTCCCCGGCGGCGACATCGGCTCGCTGGCGGTGCATGGCACGGTGAACGACCTGGCCATGGCCGGCGCCCGGCCACTGCATCTGTCGGCCGGCTTCATTCTGGAAGCGGGATTTCCCCTGGCCGACCTCCGGCGCATCGTCGAGTCCATGGCGCGGGCGGCGCGGGCGGCGGGGGTGACCGTCGTCACCGGCGACACCAAGGTGGTGGAGCACGGCAAGGGCGACGGGGTATTCATCAATACCGCCGGGATCGGGGTGATTCCCGAAGGCATCGAACTTTCCGGTGACCGGGCGCGGCCCGGCGATGGCGTCCTGCTGAGCGGTTCCCTCGGCGATCATGGGGTGGCGGTGATGGCGCAACGCTCGGGTCTCGAATTCGAGATCGCCCTCGAATCCGACAGCGCCGCCTTGCACGAACTGGTGGCGGTGATGGTGTCGACGGCGCCGGGGTTGCGCTGCCTGCGCGATCCGACTCGCGGCGGTCTGGCCGCGACTCTGAATGAAATCGCCGATCAGTCCGAGGTCGGCATCCGCCTTTGGGAAACCGCGATTCCGGTCAAGCCACCGGTGGCGGCGGTCTGCGAACTACTCGGCCTGGACCCGCTCTACGTCGCCAACGAAGGCAAGCTGGTGGCGATCTGTCCGCCCGAGGACGTCGACCGGTTGCTGGCGGCGATGCGCGCCCATCCCCTGGGCGCGGCGGCGGCGCTCGTCGGCACGGTGCGCGAGGACGCGCATCATTTCGTGACCATGGAAACCCGGCTCGGCGGCCAGCGCATGGTGGACTGGCTGAGCGGAGAGCAACTCCCGCGCATCTGTTGACGGTCGCCACGGTCCGCGCGCGGGTCGGCGTGCAAACAGCGCCGTGCGCGACGGTACGGGCATCACGCGCCAGTACGTCGCGCTCTTCGCCGATATCACCGCGCAGAAGGAACATCAGAGCCAGCTCGAACACGTCGCCCATTACGACGCCCTGACCGGCCTACCCAACCGTAACCTGCTGGCCGACCGGCTGCGCCAGGCCATGGCCCAGGAACCGCTACCAGTTTTTCGAAATGGCGCATGATCAGGCCGTTTTCGGCCATTACGAGAGCCTCGAATGCATTCGCGGTTTGTGAGTGAAGAAAGCGCAAAATATTTTGCAATGCAACATCGATTGCGATAAACTGA
>DAIRDI010000389.1:0-3017 GCA_036796235.1 Candidatus Competibacteraceae bacterium
TCAGGATCGCGCAGAGGACAATCATCAGAATATCCTGGAGCTTGTGGAGCTTGTTCCGCGTCTCGCGGCGCGGATCGGGCAAGTTGGCCAAATAGGGGCGCGGGTCGAGCAGTTGGGGCCGCATCAGTTCTCTCCATCCGATCAATCCCGTCCCCCTACCCTGGCAATCCGCCTCCTGTCAACCCCTCACATAGCGCGATTGCCCTGAACAACCTTCCACCATCGTTGTACTATAATTTTTATTCGCGTAACCTTGCTGGGCCAGAATGGCGAAACTTCAAACTCGAACAAACTCTTGCGTAAGGTCCGCCAACACATGGCCAGCGCCGAAGTCATCCACCGCTACCGGGAATTCACCGCCCCCACCGGCGACAGCGAATCCTATCTGTTGGACGTGCCGCTGGACGGTGCGCGCCCAGAGGTCGAAATCGAGGCCGCCATTCGACGCCCCGATCTGGTTCGCGACGGCTTGCTGGTTGTCGGCGACGTGCTGACGAGCGATCTGCGCCGTCAGGCTCAGGATCGGGCCGACTATCTGGCCTATCTGTTGAAGCAGGGCAAACGCGCCACCCAAGCGGTCTGGGACGCGCAAAAAGCTTTTTTGGCCGCCAAGTACGGCGAAGCCACCCAACACGAAGCGCCGCTAGACCCCTTGTTCAGCGTCAACGAGAGCGGTATCAGCATCGAAGCCTTCTCGCGCGACGAATCCACCTACGCGCGCTTGCATCTCAAAGCCGGAAATGCCTACCAGGCCGAACACTTCGCGGCGGGCACTTCCCACCTGAGCTTCACGCCGGCGCTACAGGAGGCGCTGGCGGGCATCCGCTCCTATCGCCCCACCACCCTGTACGGGCGCCCGTCGGCTTCCGGCGAGGCCAAGACCGTGCGCGTGCCGTATCGCTGGCTGCGCGCTTTCGGGCAGGTGCAAGCCGCCTCCACGCTGCCCGCCGAACGGGTCCGCCTGGCCCCGGTCGATCTTTACAACGTGCTGCTGAGCTTGCGGCTGCGCAAGGCCAAAACCGCGCCGCGCGCCTTGCGTTACGAACTGGTTCCGGGCCAAGTACCCCGGCTGGTGCTGGAACCTTGGGAACAAGTGCTCACTGCCAGCGGATCACCCTACCAAGGCCAGTTGCCGCAGGTGGTGCGCACCTGGGGCCGCCAGCGCTTGAGCCTGCTCGGCCGGTTGCTGCCGCATACCAAAGCCGTGGATGTTTACCTGCTGGGCGCCGGCCTGCCCGCTTTCTATGTGCTGGACCTGGAATCGGCCACTCTGACCCTGGCCTTGAGCGGCTGGACCGACAGCGGTTGGGCCGGCATCGCCACCTTCGACCTGCTGGCGCCCAGCGGCAGCGACGAAGTGCTGGCCAAGCGCGTCGTCAAACAGTTGGCCGAACGCCCCATGACGTTGGACGCCCTGACCGAAACTCTGCGTCAGCCGCGCCAGACCATCCGGCAGGCGTTGCTGGGGGAGCTGCTCAAGGGGACTCTGGTTCACGACATCGCCAGCGGTCTGTTCCACTATCGGCCGCTGATGGCTCAACCGCTGGAACTGGAACAGTTGCGCTACCGCGATGCCCGTGAGGAGCAGGCGCACCGGCTGCTGGCGACCAAGGATCAGGTTCAACTGACCCGCATTCACGATCTCGGTCTGGACGGCACCGCCATCGACGGCGAGGTGCGGGACCAACAAGCCCATCGCCACTATCAAACCTCGTTCACCCTGGACCGCGAAGGCCGCACCGTCAAGGCGAGTTGCACCTGCGCCGAGTTCCGCCGCGCCGGCTTGAAGCAAGGCCCCTGCCCGCACATGATCGCGCTCCGGCTGCGCTACGCCCGCGAGCAAGCCGCGCTGGAGCAGGCGCGGGAAACCGCCGAGGGCCGTCGGCTCATTCGCGCCGAAACGCGCACCTTGACTCGCCGCCAGGGCGAAACCGTGCTGAGCTATCGAATTTCGCTGGACGAACGCCAAGTGCTGCTGCGCTGGGGCCACAATCCCCAAGCCCAGCGCCAGCAACGGCTGCTGTTCAACCGCGCCGAGGAAGCTCGCGACGCCTATTTCGCCCGCCTCGATGGATTGGCGAAACGGGGTTTTATCGACGCCAGCGCGGCATAGTCAGCGCAACCCGTTCATTTGGCTAATAACTAACTCACAACAACTTTTGACAAGGGAGCGAAAAGTCCGTAGCGTAATGATTGCTGGAGCGTGAGGCGTTCCTCCATTAGCCGTTTGGGCGGCGTTGCGCCGTCCGGGAATTCCAACGCCACACACGCCACAAGGTAGGCTGTTCTTGGCCAGCTTCGCCAGTACCCGTACCGGTAGCACGGCGGAGCTGGGCCAACCACGCCACCGCGGTTTCCGCCATGCTACCGGTACGGGTACTGGCGGCTGGCCGGTGAGCCTACCGTGTCCCTTGTGAGAAGTAGCGGTTTGCGCCTCACGCTCCAGCAATCCTTACGCTCGGTCTGGAAAACGGCATGAGCGAAACACCCCCCACCTGGGAAGACATCGCCCAAGTCGGCGATATCGAGCGCTGGGTCGTCGCCCGGCTGCGGCAACTGGGCCTGCTGGACGAGGCCACCGACCCCGGCAAGCTGACCGGCGCCGCCCTGCGCCAGTTCAAGGCCCGGCGCGAGGAAGAGCGGCGCGTCCGCACGCAATTGCGCCAACAGGGTTGGGCCGCTTTCCGCCAGGCCCATCTGGTCCACCTCGGCGCGGACGTGTTCCATCACGACACGCCGGATCAAGACCGCTACGACCTGCCCGACCCCGAAACCCGGCGCGAGGCCAACGCCCTGCCGGCGATCAAGGATGCCCAGGCCCTCGCCAAGGCGCTCGATCTCTCCATCCCACGCTTGCGCTGGCTGGCGTTCCACCGCGAAGTGGACAGCGGCAGCCACTATCAATACTGGACCATACCCAAACGCGACGGCGGCGCCCGCCTGATCAGCGCGCCCAAGCCGACGCTGAAAAAGACGCAACGCTGGATTCTGCGCCAGATCGCCGAACGCCTGCCGGT
>DAIRDI010000390.1:0-3014 GCA_036796235.1 Candidatus Competibacteraceae bacterium
AACACCGCGCTCAGATGATGCAGCAGCGCATGACCGCCTTGATGCAACCACAACTCATCCAGTTCCTCGTCGATGGCGGCGTAGCGGGCTGCGAGCGCGTCCGGCCATTCATCGCTGGCGGCGATCTCGGCGATCAATTCCAGCCAAAGTTGACTGACCCCCATGATGAACTGCGGCCAGGCGCGTTGCATCTCCGGCGTCCAGTGATTATCCGAAGTGTCGGCGATGCCGGGGCGCTGGGGTTCGGCCGGATCGTCAATGCTCCTCGACGGCCAGCGTCGGCGGCTCGGGTTCCGCCGGCAATGTGCTCTCCAGATCCGCCGTCTGGAAGCGGCCTTGCGCAACAAAGCAGTCTGTCGGTTGGCCCAAGCATAAAAATCGTAGCGATCAAGGGACCTGCTAACTTCCTTCCGAAAGTTCATGCAGCAAGGTTTGTGCGGCATCCAGCAATAAAGGCAGTTCTTCCTGAATGACACCCCAAACGATTTCGAAATCGACGCCGAAATATTCATGTATCAGCAGGTTGCGAAAATCCTTGATATTCTGCCACGGTATTTGCGGGCGACGGGCTTTAAGATCTTCTGAAAGTTTGCCGACCGCCTCGCCGATAATCTCAAACTCGCGGATGACAGCCGCCGTGCGCATTCGGTCAACCATGAACTGCGCCAATCCGACTCCTCGAACGTAGTCTTGGATTGCGGCGCCTGATTCCAGGATATCCATGAGATAAAGGCGCGGGTGGCGCTCAGGCATAGAGCATATCCTTTTTCACCGCGTCACGAACCACCGGTTTGAGCGTGCTTTCAATGCCAAGATCAACCGATTTTCCGAGGTGCTGCTCGAGATACCGCTTCAGGCCGAGAAAATTGCCGAGCGTCTTTCTCCCGTCAGCAAACTCGACCGCGATATCGATATCGGAGTCTCGATCGGCAGCGAGGCGGGCATAACTGCCAAACAGGCCGATCCGCTCGACTCCATATTCCTGCCGCAGCGTCGGTTTATGCTTCTTCAGAAATAGCAAAATATCATCGCGTTCCATAAAACCACCTTCGCCATGCGAACCCGCCGGACCCTGGATTTTGTTTCTCGATCATAGTCGCAAACGGGAAGTTTTCTCCAAGCGCGAGTTGCATAACACACGGGTTGTCGAATATCGAGAGTCTCGCGGCGGGATAGCCAGGGCGCTCCCTCAAAACCGCATCGGCTCGCTGCGGATCACCTCCACTTCCCGATAGCCGAACACCGCGCTCAGATGATGCAACAGGGCATGGCCGCCTTGATGCAACCACAACTCATCCAGTTCCTCGTTGATGGCGGCATAGCGGGCTTCGACCTCGTCAGGCCATTCATCGCTGGCGGCGATCTCGGCGATCAATTCCAGCCAAAGCTGACTGACGCCCATGATGAAATGCGGCCAAGCGCGTTGCATCTCCGGCGTCCAGTTATTATCCGAGGTGTCGGCGATGCCGGGGCGCTGGGGTTCGGCCGGGTCGTCATAACTTACCCTTTCGACGACATTCGCGCGCACTAATCGCCTCAGCAGGAGATCGGATGCAATGCGGGCGTTGATCCGGGCCGCGGCGGCGGGCGTGGTGCGGAAGATGAAGCTGAACTGATGCCCCGCGCCGTCCCGCGCCGCCCGGCGATGGATGCGCCACAGGCTGATCGACGCGCGCTGTTCGGCCAGCACCGGCGCGACGATCCGGTTGGCCAGCAGCACGTCCTTGTGCCAGGCGGCGGGTTCGCCCTCCGGCCAGGGCTGGCGAAAGCGCACATACCACCAATACTCGTCCTCGACGGCTGGAGCCGGCGATTTTGATTTTGGTTCCGGCTCGATCACCACCACCGGCTGGGTGGCGCAACCGACCAGCAGCAGGAGGACGGGGAATAGTGCTCTTACCATCTCAACGATCCTTACCGCCTTGCGCTTCTCCAGCCCGTGGGAGCGAACGGACCATATTTTCCCGCAAGATCCGTCCGTAGCGCCCGGCGACCGCGTCCCAACCGAACCGCGCCAAAAGACGCGCGCGCATCCGGGCGGCGCGACGGCCGGCTTCCTCCGGATGCTCCAGCACCGCGCTGATGCACCGCGCCAGCGCCGGGACTTCGGTGGCGACCACCCGCCAATCCGCCTCATCCGGCGCGAACAGATCGGCCACCGCCGGCAGATCGCCCGCGACCACCGGACAGCCGCATCCGAGCGCCTCGACCAGCACCAGTCCCAATCCCTCCTGATCGCCGGACTCGGCGCGCACGAAGGGAGCGACGAAAACCGCGCCGCGCCGATAGAGCGAGGGCAGTTCCGCTTGAGAGAGGGGACCCAGAAAATTCACCTGATGGGCGATGCCGAGGGCGGCGGCCTGAGCCCGCCGTTCGCCTTCTTCCGGTCCGAAGCCCATCACCGTCAGCGACGCCGAAGGATGCCGGGCGAGGATCGCCGGCAGGGCGGCGAGCAGATAGCGGAGTCCCTTCTTTTCCACCAGACGCCCGACGAACAGGATTTCCTCGCGCGAACGGGGTGGATCCGGCCTTACAAGTGTAGGTTTTTCCGGGGACGTTAGAAAAGGTTAAGCGAGACATGAGGTTGCGGTAAAATAGCCGATAGGGAACTCGCCTGGTTACCGGAGAAACCGTCATGTCCCGCTCACCCGAACTGTATCAATGGCGCACCGAAATTGCCAAGCACTTTCCCCATCTCAGTCAGCCGATGGTGATGGGCTTGGCCTTGTGGAGTTTGGGCATGATCCTCGTGCGCTCCTGTAGTCTGACCGCGATCGCCGACTGGTGGTCGTGCCAGCTTGGCCAACCGTTCCAGACCGTCCGGGAACGGCTGCGCGATACCTACCGCGAAGCTGAGGCGAAAGCCGGCCCGCATCGGGCCGAACTCGACCTGAGTCCCTGTTGGGCACCGTGGCTGGCCTGGGTCTTGGAGGGATGGTCCGGCACCACCCTGGCCCTGGCCCTTGATGCGACCACGCTCGGCCAGCGCTTCGTGCTGTTGGTGATCAGCGTGG
>DAIRDI010000391.1:0-2979 GCA_036796235.1 Candidatus Competibacteraceae bacterium
TCGGGACGCACCGCCACCGCCACCGGCGTACCCAAAGCCAGGGGGTGCGGGCAATGCATTTGCAGGGATCGGCCCAAGGGACTTTCCACCAGCACTTCGTCGCCATCGCGGCGCACGACTTTTCCCTCGAACAGATTGACCGAACCGATGAACTCGGCGACGAGCCGGGAGTTGGGATATTCGTAGATGCCGGTGGGAGTATCGACTTGGATGATCTGACCGGCGTCCATCACCGCGATGCGGGTAGACATGGTCATGGCTTCTTCCTGATCGTGGGTCACGGTGATGAAGGTGGTGCCGATCCGCTCCTGGAGGTTCACCAGTTCGAACTGGGTGTGCTCCCGCAGTCGTTTGTCCAGCGCCCCGAGGGGTTCGTCGAGCAGCAGCAGCTTGGGATGCTTGGCTAGGCTGCGCGCCAACGCGACCCGCTGGCGCTGGCCGCCGGAGAGTTGGTCCGGCTTGCGCTGGCGCAGCTCGGCGATCTTGAGCAGGTCCAGCATTCCGGCGAGCCGTTCGGCGTTGGCGGGATCGAAGATCAGCGCCCAGGCAGGGTCGATCAGGGTAGACAGGTCGAACTGGCGTGTCAGGCCGCCAGTAAAAGTGCGGCAATGCTAGCGCAAGATCCAGCCTGGAAATATGACAAAGCGGATATTACCGAGGCTGGTCAGGGCTAGGCGGAGAGGGATGAGTAACTGTTTTCCTCAGCGCGGCAATTCAGACTGGCCCATCAGATACTCGTCCACCGCGCGGGCGCATTGCCGTCCTTCACGGATCGCCCAGACCACCAGGGATTGACCGCGCCGCATGTCGCCAGCGGTGAAGACTTTGTTAACCGAGGTCTGATAGTCGGTTTCCCCGGCGCGGACGTTGCCGCGCCCATCCAGGGCGACGCCCAGCTCTTCCAGCATCCCGGCTTGCACCGGATGCACGAAGCCCATCGCCAGCAGCACCAGATCGGCTTCGAGGTCGAAGGCGCTACCGGGAACCTCGACCATGACTTGCCGGCCGTTGACCGATTGCCATTCCTGGCGCGCCAAGCGAACCGCCGTGACCTGCCCATCCCGACCGATGAAAGACTGGGTGCCGACCGCCCAGTCCCGCTCGCAGCCTTCCTCATGGGAAGAGGAGGTGCGCAGCTTCAGCGGCCAGTTCGGCCAAGTCAGCAGTTTGTTCTCGTGTAGGGGTGGTTTGGGCATGATTTCCAACTGGGTCACCGAGCGCGCGCCATGGCGGTTCGAGGTGCCGACACAGTCGGAGCCGGTGTCGCCGCCGCCGATCACCACCACGGCCTTGCCCGTGGCCAGGATCTCCTCACCAGGGACTTTTTGTCCGGCGACCCGCCGGTTCTGCTGGGTCAGGAAATCCATGGCGAAGTGAATGCCGCGCAACTCGCGGCCCGGCACGTTCAGGTCGCGCGGGTGTTCGGCGCCGCCGGTCAGCGCCAGGGCATCGAATTCCGTCAATAATTGGCGGGCCGGGAGGTCGGCGCCGACATGGCTGTTGGGACGAAATTCCACCCCCTCGGCGCGCATCTGCGCCAGCCGGCGGTCGATTTGTTCGGCTTCCAGTTTGAAATCGGGGATACCGTAGCGCAACAGTCCACCGATGCGGTCCTGTTTTTCAAAGACCACGACATCGTGCCCGGCCCGCGCCAGTTGCTGGGCGCAGGCCAACCCGGCGGGACCGGAGCCGACCACCGCCACCCGTTTGCCGGTGCGGTGCGCGGCGATTTGCGGGGTCACCCAGCCTTCCGCCCAGCCCCGGTCGATAATGGCGCACTCGATGTCCTTGATCGTCACCGGCGAATCGTTGAAGTTGAGCGTACAGGAGGCTTCGCAGGGCGCCGGGCAAATCCGCCCGGTGAATTCCGGGAAATTGTTGGTGGAGTGCAGTACTTCCAACGCTTCGCGCCAGTTGCCCCGGTACACCAGGTCGTTCCAGTCGGGGATGATGTTGTGGACCGGACAACCCTGGTGGCAGAAGGGGATGCCGCAATCCATGCAGCGCGCCGCCTGCTCGCGAACCTGCGGTTCCGGCAAGGGGGCGATGAAATCGCGAAAGTGGGTGATCCGCTCCGTAACCGGCGCATAACCGTGTTCGTGGCGGGCGATTTCCAGAAAACCTGTGGGCTTACCCATCGATGAGTACCTTGGGTTGGGCAGGGCGGACAAGCGGTTGGGTGGACCCATGGGTCCACCCCTACATTTAACGTTTCAACGTTTCGTTTGATTGGGGGCGGACTCGTAGGTCCGCCCAATATTCGCCTTCACGCCGCCTCGCTGGCCGCCTCGCTGGCCGGCTCGCCCGCAACCGGGGCGATCGCGCGGGCCTGGAGTTCCTGCAAGGCGCGCCGGTAGTCGAGCGGAATGACCTTGACGAACTTGGGCAGCAGATCGCGCCAGTGTTCCAGCACCCGATGGGCGGGCGCGCTGCCGGTATGTACATAATGGCGGGCGACCAGGATATGCAGGCGCCGGGCGTCGTGACGGAGCATGTCCTGCGGCAGTTCGGCTTCGGCCAGGGCCCGCCAGTCGTCGCGCAGCGCCCGGACGTTCAGGGTGTCCTCAACGTCGTTCAAGGGTTCCAGCGCGACCATGGCGGGATTGGCGCGGCGGGCGAAATCGCCGGTCTCGTCCAGCACGTAGGCGAGGCCGCCGCTCATGCCGGCGGCGAAGTTGCGCCCGGTCGGCCCGAGCACCACCACCACGCCGCCGGTCATGTATTCGCAACCGTGGTCGCCCGTGCCTTCCACCACCGCCAACGCCCCGGAGTTGCGAACGGCGAAGCGTTCGCCGGCCACCCCCCGGAAGTAGCATTCGCCGGCGATGGCGCCGTACAGGACGGTGTTGCCGACGATGATATGCTCCTCGGCGCGGCGCGGGCTGGCAGCCGGAGGGCGGACGATCAGCCGCCCGCCGGACAGACCCTTGCCGACGTAGTCGTTAGCCTCGCCGCTGAGATCGAGAGTCACGCCCCGGG
>DAIRDI010000392.1:0-2973 GCA_036796235.1 Candidatus Competibacteraceae bacterium
CCGGATTCACCCGTCCAGATTCTGAACGGACGGTTCGGTCCCTACATCACCGACGGCAAGAAAAACGTCCGGGTTCCGAAGGACCGCGAGCCCGCCAGCTTGAGTCTGGCCGAGTGCCAGACGCTACTGCGCGAGGCGCCTGAAAAGAAGCCAGCCAAGACCGCCAAGACCGCCAAGACCGCCAAGACCGCCACGCGTCGCCGTGCCGCCAAGTCGGCCTGACCCCTGGATCGCGATGATGGACGAGTTACGAGTGCGGGCCGTTGCTCGCGTGGTTCGGACCGGTGGTCTGATCGCCTACCCAACCGAGGCGGTTTACGGGTTGGGCTGCGATCCCCGCAACGAGCGAGCGGTACGGCGGTTGCTGGCGCTCAAGCGCCGGTCGCCGCGCAAGGGACTGATCCTGATCGCGGCCGATTTCGCCCAACTGGCGCCGTATCTGCAACCGCTGACTCCGACCGACCGCGCCCGGATCGACGCCACTTGGCCGGGACCGTATACCTGGCTGATCCCCGCCCGGCCCGAAGTCCCGCGCTGGCTGCGGGGCCAATACGATACCCTGGCGGTGCGGGTAACCGCTCACCCGCTAGCGGCGGCGCTCTGCCGGACCTGCGGGCATCCGCTGGTCTCCACCAGCGCCAATTTCAGTGGTCGGTCGCCGGCCTGCACAGCGCTGGCGGTGCGCCGGCAACTAGGAAAAAACATCGACGCGCTGCTGTCCGGCCCGACCGGCGGCGCGGCCAAACCCACCGAAATCCGGGATTTGCGAACCGGGCGATTGATGCGCGGCGGCTGAGCAGGCCCACATCCTGGGCCGACCGGTCGACTCTGAAGCGCAGCGGAAGAGGCGTTCCGAGTTGAAGTTCAGAGCCCATGATGATAGTAAAGGTAAATTTGGCTTTCGACCCAATCCCATGACCGAAGACACCCCTGAAGTTCGGCGCGCGCGCGGCATTTACCTGCTGCCTAACCTGTTCACCACCGCCGCGCTGTTCTGCGGCTTTTACGCCATTATCGCCGCGTTGCACGACCGTTTCGAACCCGCCGCCATCGCGATCTTCATCGCCATGGTGCTGGATGGCCTGGATGGCCGGGTCGCGCGGCTGACCCATACCGAGAGCGAGTTCGGCGCCCAGTATGACAGCATGGCGGATCTGGTCTCGTTTGGCTTGGCGCCCGCCCTGCTCATGTACGAATGGGCGTTGGGCGCGATGGCGGGCATGGGACCGTTCCTGTCCAAACTCGGCTGGCTGGCGGTATTTTTCTATACGGTGATGGCGGCGTTGCGGCTGGCCCGCTTCAACGTGCAAGTCGGCAGCACCGACAAACGCTATTTCATCGGCCTGCCCAGCCCCTCGGCCGCCGCTATCGTGGCTGGACTGGTCTGGTTCAGCCAGGACTTGGGGCTGAGCGGCGCGGACCTGCTGTGGCCGGCCCTGATCGTCACCATCGGCGCCGGCGCGCTGATGTTCAGCAACGTGCTCTACTTCAGCTTCAAGCAGGTCGATCTACGCGGACGAAAGCCCTTCATGACCGCCATCCTGGTGGTCCTCCTGTTCGTGCTCACCTCAATAGACCCTCCCAAGATACTGTTCGTCGGCTTCCTGTTGTACGGCCTGTCGGGACCGGTGCTCTTCCTGGTTCGGCTGCGCCAGCGCGCCCGCCGCCGGGCGCAGCCGCCGGGCGAGCCGCCCGAACCCAAGTAAGCGGCGCCCGCTCGTCCCCCCTAGCCAGACTCGTTGATCAGCAGCGCCACCGGGAACTGATGGAACACCTCCCGCAGCCACAGCGCCTCCTCGCCCTGCACGGTCTGCCCGCTGAGCGCATCGTGCCAGCGCAGACGGGAGCCGGTGGGCGGCAGCACTCGGGTTTCGTGCCAGACCGCTTCGCCCAGCGGATACTCGCCATCCTTAACCAGCCCGGTCGGAAAGCGCGGCGCCACCACCAGCGCCCGCCGCTCGCCCAGTTCCCGGGCGAACGCCACCACATGGCCCTTGAGGCTGCCGATGACCGTCAGCTTCTGGTAAGCGCCATGCTGGAACAATTCCCGTTCCGCCTGCCGCGCCTGAAGCGCCCGATAGATCAGGAACAGCTTGATGCGGCCGTCCTCCGGCGTCGCCAGCAACTCATTGAGCAGTTGGGGCAGGTTGCCGCTGGCGCGGGACTGAAGTTCCTTAAGCAGAACGCCGCGCCGCTCGAAGTCCACCGGACGCCGGTTGTCGGGATCCACCAGACTCAGGTCCCATAGTTCCGTACCCTGGTAAAAATCCGGCAGGCCGGGCGTGGTGAGTTTCAGCAGGGTTTGCGCCAGGGAGTTGAGGATGCCGTGGTGCTGAATCTTGCGCTGAAACGGCAGGAAGGCCTGGAGAAAGGGGTTTTCCTTGCCGGGTTGCAGCACTCGATCGGCGAACGAGAGCAGGGCGTCCTCGTACTGGCTATCCGGCTCCAGCCAGTTGGTGTGAACCTTGGCCTCGCGGGTCGCCTTGATCAGATAGGCTTTGATCCGCTCGATGAAGGGCGGGTAGTCGGCCAGATCGAATGGATACGCGCCGAGCAGGGTTTGGTACAGCAGGTATTCGTCATCGTTCTCGGGGGCCGGGCGCTCGCCGATGAGGATCTTGCGTTCCAGATTGATTTCATGCCACTGCCGCACATGCTGTTCCCACTCGGTCGGCAGTTCCGACAGCACGTTCAACCGGGCGCGCACATCCTCACCGCGCTTGGTGTCGTGGGTCGCGCTGGCGTTCATCGCGTGCGGCCAGCAGGCGACCCGGTGCTGGTTGAAGGCGTGAAACTCATCGAGATCGATGCCGAACTGGAGCGGACCCGCTCCCACTTCGTTGAGCGACAGCAGGCGATTGTAGACGTAGAACACGGTGTCTTCCACGCCCTTGGCCATCAGGGGTCCGGTGAATTGTTGCAAGCGCATGATGAAATGCAGCCACTGGTCCTTGTCCTCGGCGGCCATGTGCT
>DAIRDI010000393.1:0-2967 GCA_036796235.1 Candidatus Competibacteraceae bacterium
AGATCGCCCTGGCGGGCCTGCCGGCCGACGCCGGCGATAAATGGCCGCGCGAATTGAGCGGCGGGATGCTCAAACGCGCGGCGCTGGCCCGGGCGCTGGCGCTGGACCCGGCGCTGTTGTTCCTGGACGAACCGACCGCCGGCCTGGATCCAGTCAGCGCCGGCGCGTTCGACGAACTGGTGGTACAGCTCAAAGAATCGCTGGACCTGACCGTGGTGATGGTGACCCACGATCTGGACTCTCTGTGGCGCACCACCGACCGGGTGGCGTTTCTGGGTGAAAAACAGGTGGTCGGCTACGCGCCGATGTCGGAACTGGTTACGGCCGAACATCCATTGATCCGAGCCTATTTCGCAGGACCGCGCGCGCGCGCGGCGCAGGAGCAGGCATGCCGAGCAAAGTGAATTACACCCTGGTCGGACTGTTCGTCATCCTCCTCGGCGCGGCGCTGCTGGGGGTGGTGTTCTGGCTGACGGTGGGCAGTGAAATCAAAACCTACGACCGCTATCGCGTGTATTTCCAGGAGTCGGTGGCGGGCCTGAACCCCAAGGCGACGGTTCGTTACCGGGGCGTGCAGGTCGGGCAGGTGGAATCCATTGGGTTGGACCCCGACAATCCCGACCGGGTGGATGTGGTGCTGAATATCGAACGCAACACGCCGATTCGCCGCGATACCATCGCCACGCTGTCCACTCAAGGCTTGACCGGGGTGGCGGCGGTGGAACTGAGCGGCGGCGGCATCCATTCATTGCCCTTGGAGAAGGAACCCGAACAGGAGTTGCCGGTGATTCAGGCCGGTCCCTCGCTGGTGGCGCGGCTGGACGACGCCTTCAATAACGTTCTAGCCAATCTTAATTCGCTCTCCAATCGGCTGGAGCGGTTGCTGAACGATGAGAATCAGACCGCCATCACGGAGATCCTGCGGCAGGTCAGCACGATCACCGGGGCGGTGGCCGACCGGTCCGACAGCCTCGGTCAGACGCTCGTCAATCTGGAAACCTTCACCAACATGCTGGCGGGGCGGGCGGAGCGAACGGGCCAGGCGCTGGATCAATTGGTGGTGACGTTGCAAGGAACCGGCAAACTGAGCCAACAGGCGCAGGCTACGCTGCGCGAGGTCCAGGCCAGCGCTCAAGCGATACGGAAAACCGCCGATACCTTCAACCAGACAAGTCGGGATCTGAGCGATCTCGCCGAAGTCGGGCAGCGGGAACTGCGGCGGCTGGGGCAGAATACCGAGCCCGAATTGAACGTTCTTTTAACCCAGGCCAACGAACTGGTGAGCACTTTGCGGCGGCTGGCCGAATTGCTGGAACAGCATCCGAGCGCCTTGCTGCGCGGTAGACCCGTCGGTCGGCCGGGTCCCGGCGAGGGACGCTGAGGAGAATGGGGAAAGGAGAAAGGGTAAAGCCATGATTTGGGAAGACAGAATAATGGCGATGAATTTTGGCATCGAACGCGGACGCGGAATAAGGGCGGGTCGGTTGGCGGGGTTATTATTGATGGCGCTGGCGCTCGCCGGCTGTATGTTGCCGCGGGACCAGACGCCGCCACCGCAGGCTTACCTGCTGGAGGTCGGAACCTACACGCCGCCGCCGGCCCAACGTTCCAGCGGCAAGACGCTGCTGGTGACGGTCCCCGGAACAGCGCCCGGCTTCGATTCCAACCGCATCGCCTATACCCGGGAACCGCCGAAGCTGGACTACTACAACGATAGCGTCTGGAGCGATACCCCCGCCAAGATGCTGTTGCCGATTCTCGTGCAAGCCTTCGAGGGTACGGGAGCGTTCCGGGCCGTGGTCTCGCCGCCCTCGCCGGTGTTGGCCGATCTGCGGGTGGATGTGGAGATCATTCGCTTGCGACAGGAGTTCATGACCCAGCCCAGCCAGGTGCGGCTGATCGCTCGCATCAAGATCATGGACATGAAAAGCGGAATCGTGCTGGACACGCGGGTTTTTGAAGCATTCGAACCGGCGCCCAGCGAGGACGCCGCCGGCGCGGCGCGGGCGGCCAGCGCGGCGGTCCGCAAGATCCTGGACGAGATGGTTCCATTCGCGCTGAACCATGTTTAGAGCCGGGTTTAGAGCCGGGCCGCGGCTACCCGAGGCAAAACTAGCGCCCGTTCTACCCGGCTACCTGGGCGGCGGGTTGCCGGCGCATGAAGATCCGATACAGCACCGGCATTACGAACAGGGTCAGCACCGTGGAGAAGGCCAGTCCCCAGACGATGCTGGCCGCCACCGGTCCCCACAGCAGCGACTTCCCCGCCAGCCCGAACGCCAGCGAGAACAGGCCGGCGATGGTGGTGCCGGTGGTCATCAGGATGGCGATCACCCGTCGGCGCGCGGCGTACAGCGTGGCGTGCAGGGTGCTCATGCCGGCGGCGCGGCGGGCGTTGGCGGCGTCGATCAGCACGATGGCGGCGTTCACCGCGATGCCGGTCAGGGCGATGATGCCGTAGAGCGTGTACAGCGATAGCGGGTTACCCGAGACCAGCAGACCCAGCGTGACCCCGGTGAAAGCCAGCGGTACGGTCACCAGGATCAACAAAGGCTGGGAATAGCTGCGGAACTGCGCGGCCAGAATCAGGTAAATCAGCCCGACCCCAAGCAGGAACAGCGGCCCCATGGCGTCCAGCGATTCGTTGATGTCGTCCAGTTCGCCGGAAAAATCGAGATCCGTACCGGGGTAACGCGCCCGAATCTTTTCCCACTCCGCGCGCAGTAAATTGTTGGCGGTCAGGGTGTCGATTTGTTCCGGGTCGAGATCGGCCTCCACGGTGATGGCGCGACGCAGGTTCCAGTGCCGGATCAGGCCCAGACTCTCGCGTTCCTCGGCCACCAGCAGCGCGCCCAGGCTGGTGGTCCCGCCGCCGGGCAGGGCGATGGGGTCGTCCATAATCTCGCGAATCTGGGTTACGGTGCGCGGCGCGGCGCGGACCCGCAATTCCACTTTCTCGCCCTGATC
>DAIRDI010000394.1:0-2962 GCA_036796235.1 Candidatus Competibacteraceae bacterium
GTATTACGCCGGGGCGACGGGCCGAAGCGCGGTGTAGCAGTCGAGTCTTTAGGTTTCACAGCTTACGACACAAGAGGCCTGCGGGGGAGCCAGGTAAAGAAATGGACGGTAGCATTGAAGGTTAAAACCGCAAAAAAGTAGGCCTAACCAACGAATACATCGTCAAAAAAAGCATCCTTATCCAAGGTATTCTGCCATTCCCGATGGCGTTTAACACTTTCAATCCGCTTCTCTCTTGGAAGAGTCATAAAACGAACGGCCTCCACCGAACCTAACGTACTCACCAGTGCCTGCATTCCTTTTTTAATCACCACTTCCTCATCCAAATAGCGTGTTGTTTTCATCTCAAACCTTCCTTCTCGCAATAAGCGACGGGATTTCCGCACCAAATCCCAACCCCAAAACGACCACATTTTTTCAGAAGCTTATCATCGCAACTGATGAAAGAAGCGCCTGATTGCTCTGCAAAAGCCACGTGCGCCGCATCCGCTACTCCAAAGCCTACCGCAACCAAGTCTTCCGCCCTTTGCCTCGTCGCAACCCCATCAACCTCTGTTGGAACACCATACTGATCCAGAATGGTCTGCAACGCCGTCCTTTCATAGCCATCAGGAATCGCCGCGATTTCCCGCCGATGCGCCGGCGACACCAACAGCACAGAACGGCCTTCACATGCGCAAGGATCAGATTCACCGCATCGGTTTCCAGACGGATTCGCAACGGATGCTGATCATCAAACGGCCGGCTCAATGCACAAACATCCAAGTAAAGCCGTCCCCGCGTGGAACTCGGTCTCGATGGCACGCTCATCCAACCGCCGTCCGGATTCCTGATACCACTCGATCCTGCTCCTGCTCAGTGAGGAACGGATGCATCGGCAGACTCAGCACCTCCCGCGAAGCCCGTTCTGCTTCCGGGAAGTCACCCTACTGATAGCCCAGCGCCGCGAACACCGGCTGCTCGTGCAAACACTTCGGGTAATAGACCGCCGTGGGAATCCCCTGCGCCTTCAGCGCTTCCGCCACTCGCTCCCGTTCCGCCACCCGAATCGTGTATTGCGCGTAGACGTGGGTGTTGCCGGGCATCACCGAGGGCGTGCCGCACCGGTCCTGAAGTTGCTCGGTGTAGCGGGCGCCGATGCGGCTGCGGGCTTCAACCTCTCCGGCGAAGTGCGGCAGCTTGGCCAGCAACACCGCCGCCTGCAGTGTATCAAATCGCCCGTTCATCCCCAGCAATGGATGATGATGCCGCCGAATCCCGCCGTGGGTGCGAATGGCGCGCATCTTCTCCGCCAGCCCGTCATCGTCGGTGAACAGCGCCCCGCCGTCGCCATAACACCCCAAGGGCTTGGCCGGGAAGAACGAGGTACTTCCAATCGTCGTTACGCCACCACTGCGCCGGCCGTGCTGGGTCGCCCCAAAGCTCTGCGCCGCGTCTTCAATCACCGGCAGGCCGTGCCGCGCGGCGATGGCGTTGATCGCGTCGAAATCCGGCATCTGCCCGAACAGACTCACCGGCAAAATCGCCTTGGTGCGCGGCGTAATCGCCGCTTCGATCTGCGCCACGTCGATGTTAAAGCTTTCCGGTTCGATGTCCACGAACACCGGCCGCGCCCCCACCAGGCCGATCACCTCCGCCGAACTGATCCAGGTGAACGGGACGGTAATCACCTCAGCGCCCGGTCCGATGCCCAGCGCCCGCAAGGCGATTTCCAGGCTGGCCGTCCCGCTGGCCACGGTGATGCCGTGCTTCACCCCCACGTACTCGGCCAGCGCCGCTTCCAGTTCGGCGATCTCCGGCCCCAGGATGTACTGGCCGTGGTGGAGCACGCGGTGGAGATTGCGCTCCAGGGCCGGGCGAATGGACGCCTGCTGCGCCTTCAGATCAATAAACTCCAGGGCGCGGGACGGTCGGTCCATGGCTAAATACGCCGCCGGGCCGAGCACCCGATCCGGATAGCGTTCGGCCAGTGGCTCATCGCGGCTCAACAACCGGGCATCGGGTCCCAACCGCGCCAGCGCCCGGATCAACTGCTCGTCCTCGGGATCCTCGCTGGCGAACACGTCTCCCTCGCCCGCCAAGGCCGCCAGCCAGTGTTTGTCCCGAGCGAAATGCGCCAGTCGCGATTGGGCGAGCGTCATGCACCGGCGACCGGACAGCTCTGGGCGTAATCTTTTCAACTCGTTTTGCAGGTTGTACTGCAAGGTCTGCACTGAACCCGCATATAACCAGAGGAGTTCTCCCCTCTCTCTACACTGCGTCACCGCGGCCTTCGCCTGACCGTACCACGGGACTCGCGGCGCGCACAGATCAACCACCACGTTCACATCCAGCAACAACTCCACGATCAACGCTCCGCGCGCTGGGCAAACGCCGCGATCCGCTCCATCTGCTTGGCCGTCAGTTCAGGAAGCTGATCCTCGGGAATGTCCAGGATTTTTTGCTCGGTGTCTTTGAGGGTTTTTAACCAAGGGTCATCCGCATCTTGGCCGAGCAGGATATCCAGGGATGACGGGAGTTGATTCACTCGCGCCTCATCGCTAACCCCCATGCCTTCCAGATGATCCACATGGGCAATCGCTTCGTCGGGTACCTGAAGGTTCACCACACGGTGCTTCAGGGTCAGCGGCGCCGTGGGCCGAAACACCCCATTTTCCCAGATCGCTTGAACCTGCATGATCCGACTACTCCTCGATTCGGGTGAGGTGATCGCCCGCCAGTCGATAGATTTCACCGGTCGCCGGACACCGGGCCTCACCGTGACCTTGCGCCGGCAAATTCAGCCGTTCACCATGCTGGCTCATCCAGCCGATCCGCCGGGCCGGTACCCCCGCCATCAGCGCGTAAGCCGGAACATCGCAGTTGATCACCGCTCCGGCGGCGACGAAAGCATATTCGCCAATCGTGACGCCGCAGACGATCGTGCAATTGGCTCCCAGGGTCGCGCCGCGCCGCACCACGG
>DAIRDI010000395.1:0-2961 GCA_036796235.1 Candidatus Competibacteraceae bacterium
CGGAACGGCTATTCGCGGCCCGGGCCGGCAGTCCGCTGGTGTTGGGCATCGGCATCGAGGAGCACTTCATCGCCTCGGACGTGTTCGCCCTGGCGCCGGTGACTCAGACTTTCGTGTTCCTGGAGGAAGGCGATCTCGCCGAGGTGCGCCGGGAAGGCTTCACGATCTATGATCGCGACGGTCAGGTGGTGGAACGGCCGTTGTCCTATGCCGGGCAGCCGGGTGGGGTGGTCGGCAAGGGCGGCTACCGTCATTACATGCTCAAGGAAATCTTCGAGCAGCCGGCGGTGGTCGCCGAGACCCTGGAGGGTCGCGTCCATCAGGGCCGAGTGCTGGAGGACTGTTTCGGACCAGAAGCGGGCGCGCTGTTCGACCAAGTGCAAGGGGTTCACATCATCGCCTGCGGCACCAGCTATCACGCCGGGCTGGTGGCTCGCTACTGGCTGGAAAATCTGGGCGTGCCCTGCGCGGTCGAGGTAGCCAGCGAATACCGCTACCGCCATGGGGTGACGCCGCCGGGCACCCTGTTCGTCAGCATCTCCCAGTCGGGTGAGACCGCCGACACGCTGGCGGCGCTGCGCGCGGCCAAGGAGCGCGGTTATCTGTCCACCTTGGCCATCTGCAACGTGGCCGAAAGCTCGCTGGTGCGCGAATCGGCCTTGACCTTATTGACTCGGGCCGGCCGGGAAATCGGCGTCGCGTCCACCAAGGCGTTCACCACGCAACTGGTGGCGCTGCGCCTGCTGTCTTTGTTGCTGGGCCGGCGGCGCGGCTTGAGCGAAAGCGATGAGGCGTTACTCGCGCGGGATTTGGAGCGGTTGCCGCGACTCTTGGAAGAAGCGCTGCTGTTGGACGAGGCCATCGAGCGGCTGGCCGAACATTTCGCCGAGAAACATCACGCGCTGTTTCTGGGGCGCGGCGCGCAATATCCCATCGCCATGGAAGGAGCGCTCAAGCTCAAGGAAATTTCCTATATCCACGCCGAGGCGTATCCCGCCGGCGAGTTGAAGCACGGGCCGCTGGCGCTGGTGGACGCCGACATGCCGGTGGTCTGCGTGCTGCCGAAGGATGGGTTGCTGGAAAAGGTGCTGTCCAACTTGCAGGAAGTGCGGGCGCGCGGCGGGGTGTTGTTCCTGTTCGCCGACCGCGAGGTGGATACCCATCTCAGCGGCGTCGATACCCACGTCCTGTCGCTGGGCGCGGTGCCCGAATCGATCGCGCCCATCGTGTTCGCCATCCCTTTGCAACTGCTGGCGTATCACGCGGCGGTGCTCAAGGGCACCGATGTGGACCAGCCGCGCAATCTGGCCAAGTCGGTGACGGTGGAGTAGTGATTAGTGGTTAGTGGCGCACAAAGACCCAGGCGGCTATGCCGAGCGCGGCATACGGGCTTGTCTAATTCAGGAAAATAGTCCATATTGACTAAAATAGCTATATACAAGGATGCCGTCATGCTCAATGTCGCCGCCACTGAAGTCAAGCAACGTCTCGGGCAGTACCTGGAAAGCGCGCTGACCGAACCTGTGGTCATCGAGAAATCCGGGCGTCCGGCGGTGGTGATGCTATCCGTCGTTGAGTATGAACGTCTTTGTGCGCTGGAGGATGCTTGGTGGGGCGAACAGGCCAGACAGGCCATTGAGGGCGGTTTCGCTGGAGCCGAGGAAACCCTGCGCCGGCTCCAGGAACGCCTGAATGCTGAGGCTTAACCTGATCCATGACGCGCTATCCTTTCTGGATAACCTGCCGGGCAAGCCATTCAAGCAGGTGGTCAGCGCCATGTTCGGTCTGCTCAAAAATCCAGAACCGCATGATTCCAGCGCCTTGCGAGGGTACCCGTATCGACGGGTTGATATTGGAGAGTACCGTATCGTGTATCGGGCGCAGGGCGAAGAGATGCAGATCATCGTCATCGGCAGGCGAAATGACGATGACGTTTATCGAAAACTGGCGCGGAAGGAACAGGCGCCGTAGTCGGGCGGTGCGGTCCGAAACAAGGCGCCGGTTGAGGCAAATTTCCATAACCTATCGACGACGACTTGCAAGTCATGACATATAAAGGGATTATCCTCGCCGGCGGCTCTGGCACCCGGCTGCATCCGCTGACGGTCTCGGTCAGCAAACAGCTCATGCCGGTTTACGACAAGCCCATGATCTATTACCCGATCGCCACGCTGCTGCTGGCCGACATCCGGGACATTCTGATCATCACCACCCCGCGCGATCAGGAGGCGTATCAAACCCTGCTCGGCGACGGCGACCGGTGGGGCGTTAATTTCCACTACGCGGTGCAGCCGAGTCCCGATGGGTTGGCGCAGGCGTTTCTGATCGGCGAGTCCTTCATCGGCGCCGACCCGGCCTGCCTGATCCTCGGCGATAATATCTATTACGGTCAGGGGTTGTCGGCGCTGTTGCGGCGGGCGACCGCTCGCGAGCGGGGCGCCACGGTGTTTGGTTACTACGTGCGCGACCCGGAAAGCTACGGCGTGGTCAGCTTCGATGCCCAGGGGCGAGCCGTGAATATCGAGGAAAAACCGCGGCAGCCCAACTCCAATTACGCGGTTACCGGCCTGTATTTTTACGACAACGACGTGGTGAACGTCGCCAAGACCATCCGGCCCTCGGCGCGCGGCGAGCTGGAAATCACCGATCTCAACCGCGTCTACCTGGAACGCGGCGAACTGAATGTCGAACTGTTGGGGCGCGGCTACGCCTGGCTGGATACGGGAACTCACGAATCGCTGCTGGCCGCCGCTCACTTCGTCCAGGTGGTCGAACAACGGCAGGGTCTGAAAATCGCCTGCCCGGAGGAGGTCGCCTGGCGGATGGGCTTCATCGACGACGAACGACTGGCTCGACTGGCCGAACCGCTGGCCAAGAGCGGTTACGGGCAATATCTTCTGGATCTGCTGAAACACGGGCGCGCGCCGCAATGAATGTGATCGCGACGGAACTACCGGGGGT
>DAIRDI010000396.1:0-2956 GCA_036796235.1 Candidatus Competibacteraceae bacterium
GTCTGGAGAAAGTGGTGGAGCGCCTGGAGGACGTGCCGCCGCTGTTGCGCCTGCTGACCGGCTCCGCGACGGGTCAGTTGATCACCACCTACTTCAACATGATCACCTCGCCGCGCCGGCCCGGTGAAAAGGACGGTCCCCGGGAAGTGCATCTGGTGCTGCTCGACAACGGCCGCTCCAAAATCCTGGCCGACCCGCAATTGCGGGAGACCCTCAAGTGCATCCGCTGCGGCGCGTGCCTGAACCATTGCCCGGTGTATACCCGGCTCGGTGGCCACGCTTATGGCTACGTCTACCCCGGTCCCATCGGGTCGATTCTGACCCCGCAAATCGAGGGTCTGGACCACGCTGGGGCCATGGCGTCCGCCTCCAGCCTGTGCGGAGCCTGTGAGGAAGTCTGTCCGGTCAAGATTCCCATCACCCACATCCTGCGCCGCCTGCGCAACGAGTCCTACAACAAGGTGGACTCGCCCAACGCCGTCAAGGGCCACGGGTACAAGAGCAACCTGGCGGAAAGCCTGACCTGGAAGGGCTGGGCCATGTCCAACGCCGCGCCCTGGGCGAACGCTTTAAACGCGAAGATGCTGGCTATGCTGGGTTCTCAGTTGACCAAACTGACCAAGGTGGAGCTGGTGAAAAACTGGAGTCAGGGGCGCACGTTGCCGCGCTTCGCCCCCAAGAGCCTGCACGTACTGGCCAAGGAGAAGGGGATTCCCCATGAGTGAAGTCGGTGAAGTCAGTCACGCCCGCGACCACATCCTAACTCGCCTGCGCGCGGCGGTGGCGCAGGTCGGTGAGTCTGCTCCGGAAGCCGGTGCGCTTCCACCTCTCGACTTCGACCGCGCCGAGCGAGTGGCGCGTTTGAAACGGCTGATGGAGGCGATGCACGCCGAGATCGTCGTCACCGACTCGACCGGTTGGGTCGCCGCGCTCAAAAACGTCTTGCGCCAGCGGACCTTGAACGGCCTGCTGTACGCTCCGGAAACCCCGCTCGGCGCAACGCTGGCGGCGGCCTGGGAAGACGATCTGCCCCCGCTGGTCGGCTATACCCAGGAGGTGGAGCAGTGCAAGGAACAACTGTTCGCCATCGACGCCGGCATCACCTCGACCAAGGGCGGCATTGCCGAAGTCGGGGCCTTGATCCTGTGGCCGGACGCCCACGAGCCCCGGCTGATGTCGCTGGCCCCGGCGGTCCATATCGCGGTGCTGGACGCCGACCGCATCCATAACTCCCTGGCCGAGGCCATGGCCAAGGAACGCTGGGCGGAGGGGATGCCGACCAACGCTCTGCTGATCTCCGGTCCGTCCAAAACCGCGGATATCGAGCTGGTGCTGACCTTCGGCGTCCACGGCCCCAAGGAATTGATCGTGCTGATTCTGGACGATCAACCGGCTCCGTCCGCGCCTTCCTGAAGTTCCACCCCGACCCGAAATCCCTCTCCCGCCGATGGGAGAGGCCAGCGAACGGTCACCTAAAAAAGCAGCGCGCCGCATCGTCCGGCGCGCCCACCACCCAAAGAGGCTGAATCTCCCATGCTGTCGAAGGCCTACACCCAACTGCACCACGATCTGCAATCCTTTATCCCGGCATCGCGTCTGATCAGCGACCCGTTGCGCACCCTGGCCTACGGCACGGACGCCAGTCTGTACCGCCTGATTCCCCAGATGGTGGTGCGGGTGGAGGATGAAGACGAAATGCGGCGCATTCTGGCGCTGGCGCATACCCACGGGACGCCGGTGACCTTCCGCGCCGCCGGCACCAGCCTGTCCGGGCAGGCGGTCACCGATTCCGTGCTGTTGCAACAGGGCGATGGCTGGCGCGGCTGGCGCCTGGACGACGGCGCGGCGGCGATCAGCTTGCAACCGGGGATCATCGGCGGGCACGCCAACCGCTATCTGGCCCCCTACCAGCGCAAGATCGGCCCCGACCCGGCCTCGATCAATAGCTGCCAGATCGGCGGCATCGCCGCCAACAACGCCAGCGGCATGTGTTGCGGCACCGCCCAGAACAGCTATCAAACCTTGAAAAGCATGCGGGTGATGCTGGCCGATGGCGCGGTGCTGGACACCGGCGACCCGGACAGCCGCCAAGCCTTCAGCGCCAGCCACGGCCCGTTGCTCGCCCGACTCGCCGAACTCGGCGGCCGCACTCGCGCCGACGCGACGCTGGCGGATCGCATCCGCAAAAAGTTCAAGATCAAGAACACCTGCGGCTACAGCCTCAACGCCCTGGTGGACTACGAAGACCCCTTCGAGATCTTGCAGCATCTGATGATCGGTTCCGAAGGCACGCTGGGGTTCATCGCCGAGATCACTTACCACACCGTCGAGGAGCATACTCACAAGGCGACGGCGCTGATCATTTTCCCCGACATCCAGACCGCCTGCGAAGCGGTGGTGACGCTGAAAAGCCAGCCGGTGGCAGCGGTGGAACTGATGGATCGCGCTTCGATCCGGTCGGTGGAGAACAAGGCGGGCATGCCGGCGTTCTTCAAGGACTTGCCGGAAACCGCCGCCGCCCTGCTGGTGGAAACCCGCGCCATGGATGCGGCGAGCCTGACGGCGCAAGTCGAGGTGATCGCCGCCGCCATCGCCGACCTGCCGACCCTGCATCCCTACCAGTTCACCGACCGGCCCGCGGAATTCACCCAACTGTGGGCGATTCGCCAAGGTTTGTTCCCGTCGGTGGGTTCGGCGCGCGCCACCGGCACCACCGTAATCATCGAGGATGTCGCGGTCCCCGTGCCCCAGTTGGCGGCGATGACCCTGGACCTGCAACGCCTGTTCGACCAGCACGGCTATACCGGTTCGATCATTTTCGGCCATGCGCTCGAAGGCAATTTGCATTTCGTCATCACTCCCGACTTTAGCAAGCCGGATCAAACCGAACGCTACAAGCGTTTCATGGACGACGTCTGCGGCATGATCGTCCACCAGTACGATGGCTCGTTGAAGG
>DAIRDI010000397.1:0-2947 GCA_036796235.1 Candidatus Competibacteraceae bacterium
TGGTGGCGGCCTGCTCCTGTACCGTGATCCCGGTCGCCAGCGGCCTGTACTACGCGGGCGCGGGCATCGGCGCCGCCTTCATCGTGTTGTGGGTCGCGCCGGCCGCGAACGTGCTGGCGTTGACCTACACCGGGACCATTCTCGGCGCCGAGATGGTCATCGCCCGGATCGTGGCGGCGCTGTTGATGGCCTTCGCGGTCGGCATGGTGATGACGGTCGCTTTCAAAAACCAGCCGCACCCCCAGCGGGCCGCGCCCGCCGCCGCTCCTACCTCCACCGGCACGGCGTTCATCGACCGCCACAGCCTGATCCTGATCGTGCTCCTGGTGCTGACCCTGCTCCTGCCCAACTATCTGGTCCAGAGCGGGCCGTACTGGGTCAAGATCGCGGTCTGGGGGGTGCTGACCCTGGTAACTGCCGCTTACGCCGGGTGGACCCTCAGCAAAGACCAGATCGTGCAGTGGCTGCAAGAGACCTGGTGGTTCGTCCGGATCATTTTTCCGCTGCTGCTGGCCGGCGTATTCCTCGTCGGCGTCATCGGCTACCTGCTGCCCGAAGCCTGGATTCGGGAATGGCTCGGCGGCAACAGTCTCAGCGCCACGTTCCTGGCTACCCTGATCGGCGCGGTCAGCTACTTCGCGACCATGACCGAGGCGCCGTTCGTCGATACGCTGATGAATATGGGCATGGGCAAGGGGCCGGCGCTGGCCCTGCTGTTGACCGGTCCCGGTCTCAGCCTGCCGAACTGGCTGGCGATCGCCCGGGTGTTCGGGGTCCGTCAGGCCCTGGTGTACGTGCCGACCATCATGATATTGGGAACGGTAGTCGGTTGGTTCTTTGGCAACTTCATCTTTTGAGGAGAGAGCGGTCATGAAAATCCAGATTGCAGGTCCCGGTTGCGCGAAATGTCAGGCGAGCGAAAAGAACGTCCGGGAGGCGTGCGCCCAGCTCGGGGTGGACGCCGAAATCGAACACCTGCGCGATCCGCGGGAATTCGGTCCCTTGGGGGTCATGATGACCCCGGCGGTGCTCGTCGACGGCCGGATCGTGGTTTCCGGCCACGTGCCGACGGTCGATGCCCTCAAACAGGAAATCGGCAAGCCGGCTTGAACGGCCCCCCGTCCCACGAACCCGCTCACCACCATCACCCCGAAGCCGCCGGACGTCTCCTGTGGCTGGCGGCTGGGCTGACCCTGGCCTATGCCGGGTCGGTTGGAGTTCAACATGCCAAGCATCAAACCGATTAAAGCCTGGCTATGCGCCCTGGCGGCCTGGCTGCTGATCGCCGGCGCCGCCTTCGCGCAAGACCCCTGGGTCGAGACGGCCGCGGACGGCCAGGTCCGGGTGCATCTCTACTTTTTCTGGTCGGAAACCTGCCCGCATTGCCTGGAAGCGCATCCCTTCATCGAGGCGATTCCCAACGAGCGACCCTGGGTGATCGTCCATTCGCTCGAGGTCGGGCGGCAACGGGACAATGCCCGGCGTTTCATCGCGCTGGCCGAATCGCTGGGGCAAACCGCCGAAGCAGTACCCACACTGATCGCCTGCGGGGTGATGGAGGTCGGATGGGATGATGCCGCCACGACCGGCGCGGCGCTGGTGCAGCGGCTGGATGCGTGCCGAACCCAGGCGATGCCGGGCGCTCCATCGGCGCCCGCACCGCTCCCCGAAGCCTCCAAAGTGCGCATTCCGCTGCTTGGCGAGGTCGCCACCGACCGTCTGTCCCTGCCCGCTTTCACCGTGGTGCTGGCCGGGCTGGACGCCTTCAATCCCTGCGCCTTCTTCGTCTTGCTGTTTCTGTTGAGCCTGCTTACCCACCAAAAGAATCGCCGGCGCATGGCGGTAATCGGCGGCATTTTCGTCCTGACCTCGGGGCTGATGTATTTCGCCTTTATGGCGGCCTGGCTGAACGTGTTTCAACTGCTGGGCGCGCTGGCGTGGCTCACCCTGGCCGCCGGCCTGCTGGCCATCGCGGTGGGTCTCATCAACATCAAGGGCTTTTTCGCCTTCGAGCAGGGCATCACCCTGTCGATTCCCGAATCGCGCAAGCCGGATATTTATCGGCGGGCGCGGGCGATTCTCAACGCCGAGAACCTGCCGGCCATGCTGGGCGCGACGATCGTTCTCGCCATCGCCGCCAACTTCTACGAACTGCTCTGCACCGCAGGCTTCCCGATGGTTTACACCCGCCTGCTGACCCTGAGCGATCTGTCCCCCGGCGCCCGCTATGGCTATCTGGCCTTCTACAACCTGATCTACGTGCTACCGCTGGCGCTGATCGTCTTCATTTTTGTGCGCACTCTGGGCGCGCGCAAATTGACGGAACGGGGCGGGCGGCTGCTCAAACTGCTGTCCGGCGTCATGATGCTGGGACTGGGCCTGCTGCTGGCGGGCGCGCCGGCGCTGCTCGGCAACCTGTGGGTGTCAGCGGCGCTGCTGGCGGTCGCCGTCGGAGTGACGGCCTTGGCGGCGTGGTTCACCCGCGAAACAGCGAATGAAAGTCGTCGATGCGGTCACCGGAATGACGCGGCTTAACGAGTTAGAGGCGTTTTGTACGGCCTTAGCGATTTAACCCATTGAAAATAAATCCCTCAGCCCCAGCCCCTCTCACTGTGGGAGAGGGGTTTTTTTACAATCTCTTGATCTCGCCGTTTGCTGTTCGCCCGAGGTGCGCTCTGTTTCATAATCGCTTCATAAAGTCCGTCTACTCTGCCTGGCTTACAGCAAACATCGCGAGGTCGCCATGGCGGAGTGGACGAGACGGGATTTTCTGAAGCTGAGCGCGGTCGGCGCGACCGCATCGCTCCCCCTCGGGTTGGCGGGATGCAACGACGATGACGACGACGAGATGATCCAAGCCGGCCCGGCATTTTTCCCCCAGTCGCTGGCCTCGGGCGATCCCCGCCCCGACAGCGTGGTGTTGTGGACCCGGATTGAGGATGCGGCC
>DAIRDI010000398.1:0-2941 GCA_036796235.1 Candidatus Competibacteraceae bacterium
GGCGGCGGCGCGCGCCGGTTCTCGGCGGAACGGGACTCGATGGCGGCGGTTCCCCGCTGGGCGCGGGCGACGATGCGCGCCGCTTCTTCGCCGTCGGCGGGCAGGCGGCGGGCCTTGGCATCGCTCGACCGCTCGCCGCGAAACCAGACCCCTTGATAGCGGGCCGCCTCCTCGCCTTCCCCCTCTTCCGCTCTTGCCGGGGCAAGGGAAAGAGCGGTCCCCTCTTCTCCCCGACTCTCCTCACCTATTGCGAGAGAGGAATCAGGGTTAGTGAGATCGGCCAACGGCGTGAAGGTCGCCACCACCTCCCGATAATCCTCCGGCACGAAGGCGCGGATGGCCAAATCGCGCTCCACCACCAACGCCAGGGTCGGGGTCTGCACCCGCCCGACCGACAAGACGTCCTCGCCGGGCGTCCCACAGGCCAGGGTATAGGCGCGCGACAGATTCATGCCGACCAGCCAGTCGGCCCGACTGCGGCCTCGAGCGGCGGCGGCCAGCGGCTCGAACTCGCGCCCGTCGCGCAAATTTTGGAAGCCCTGGCGGATGGCGTCCGGCGTCAGCGAGGAAATCCACAGCCGGCTGATCGGCTTGCGACAGTTGGCGGCCTCATACAGATAGCGAAAGATCAGCTCGCCCTCGCGCCCGGCGTCGGTGGCGCAAACCACCCGGTCGATGGCGGCATCGGTGAGAATCCGGCGCACTGCCTCGAACTGCTCGCGGGTCGCGTCGCTGACGATCAGCGGCCAACGTTCGGGCAGCATGGGCAGCAACTCGCGCCGCCAGCGCTTCCAGTCGGGGTTGATTTCGTGCGGTTCGGCCAGCCGCGCCAGATGGCCGATGGCCCAGGTGACCACGTAGCCGTTGCCGTGCAGATAGCCCGCGCCGCGCCCGCTCGCGCCCAACACCTTGGCGATGTCGCGGGCGACGGCGGGCTTTTCGGCGACGACGGCGATGGTCATATCAGCGCCAGTTGTTTCAGCTCCAGAAAGCTCATACGCTCCATTCCACCGGCTATGGGGCGTTCAGAGATTGCAAGTAGACTGGGATGGCGATGGCGGCGACGATGCCGAGAATCAGAATGGCCAGCGGGAGCAAGGCCAGAAGGATCACGCCGAGGGTGTTGGGCGGGGGCGGGTCGCCGAACCGGTTGGCGCCCTGGGTTCCCGGCATGATCAGCAGCACCAGATACAACACCAAATTGGCCAGCGGCACTATGGTCATCAGCGACCACCAGCCGCTCGCGTCGAAATCATGCAACCGCTGGATCCCCAGCAGGAGAGAAATCAGCAGGGCCGGCGCCGCCAGGATCACGACAAGACCAACTATGAACATCTCGCCGGGATCATCTTCCAGAAAAATCGCGGCCATTCCACCCAGCAGCCCCGCCGCCAGATTCACCAGCAACCCCAGCGCCACAGAATAGCCCAAATAGCGCAACCGCCCCAGTCGGCCTCGGGCCGACAGCAGCTTGATCTCACCGTAGCGGTCCGAGGCAACGGGCGCGATGGCGCCGCGCGGGGGCTGGTAAGGACTGGCATCGTTCATGGCGCGCTCCGAATCAGGGTCTCGTCGCGATTCTAGGGATCGCGCCATCTGTCCGCAATGCGCCATAACATTTGGAATCACCGTCGTGCGGACGCCGGCGAGGCGTTAATGCCCGCTGCTGACCGGATGGGATTTCGTACTGGGGAATTTCGGGGCGAAGCCGCCCTTGCAACTCGGTGAAAAGCGTCGGACCCCAGAAAAAACCTGACCTCATAAAGCCATAAAGCCCATGCTTGTCATCTTGCTGCTCGTAAACTTGTAACCCATGGGCCAAGCGCTATGCACAAATCGTATATTGTGTATAATCCGGAAGAGGAAAGGGGGACAGATATGTATACCTACTACTTCGGTTTCAACCGCAAACCCTTCAACCTGAAGGACTCAAAAGAACTCTATCGGAACAACATCCTCGATGCTGCTTGCGCCGACATCCTGGAAGGCCTCCACGAACGGCGCGGGACTATTCTTTTGACTGGCGAAGTCGGGGTTGGCAAGACCTGGCTGCTGCACCGTTGCGTGAAGGAGGCGGACGACATCCGCTTTATCTTGTTGAACGGCGCCAACCTCGACTTCCCCGATATCCTCGATCACCTCTGCACGAGCCTCGAACTGCGGTTTGCCGGTCTGGATATCGGGCTGCGGCGCCGGTTATTGCTGGAGGCGGTGGCCGCGCGGGTGCGCCGGCAGCAAACCATAGCCTTGTGGATCGACGATGCCCATCGTCTGCCCATTTCCGTACTGCCGCGCTTGCAAGAATTTGTGGACACGCCGACGATACCCCTCCTGCGGTTGCAGGTTGTCCTGGCGGGGCCGCCGGAACTCGCAAGCGCGCTGGATCAACCGGAATGGCGAAGGCTAGGGAACCGTATCCGGATCCGCTGCCGCCTCGAACGGCTGAGCGAGCTAGAAACCGGGCTTTTTATCGACCACCAACTCAAAGCTGCCGGTTACGCGGGCGGAGAGTTGTTCTCGCCCGCCGCCCTCAGGCGAATTTACACGTATAGCAAGGGGGTGCCCCGCGCCATCGCCATCCTGTGCGACACGATCTTCCTGTTTGCCAGCCTGCAAGCCGAACGCGTCATCACTCCGGAGTTGGTGGATGCCGCCGCCCAGACCTGCTTTTTCGGCGAACCGGCCCAACCAGCCGCCCAGATCAGGAATGGCCAGCCTGGCGGTGCAACTGATTTCGAAACGCTCCCACCCACCACCGCCGAAAGCGCCAACCTCGATCTGGATCTTTACGAGTTCGATTTTACATTCGATCTCAACGAACCGGAGGTGATGAGCGCCAAACAGCCAGGGAAGATACCATCGGCCAAGGTGGCCGCTCAGGGCGCGGGGGTTGTCCCAACGGCGCCGCGACCGGGTGAATCCGGCGTCGCGACCGGGGCCG
>DAIRDI010000399.1:0-2926 GCA_036796235.1 Candidatus Competibacteraceae bacterium
CCAGCGCCAGCCGTTCGCGGCCGGGCGCGGCGGCGGCCAGCCGGAGCGCGCCGCCGAGCTGAGGCTCGCGCTCGTACAAGGTCACCGAGTGGCCGCGCAGCGCCGCGACTCGCGCCGCTTCCAGACCGGCCGGCCCCCCACCCACCACGAGAACCCGATGCTGGACCCGAGCAGGCTTCAGCGGCGCGAATTCAGCCTCGCGTTCGTAGCCGGCGGCCGGGTTGTTCGCACAACTGAGGCGCGGGTTCTGCACCAGGCCGATGATGTTGTCCTGGTTGGCGAGCAGGCACGGGCGAATGTCGTCAGTCCGGCCCTGGCGGAGCTTGAGCGGCAGATCCGGATCGGCGATCAAGGCGCGGGTCATCTCCACCGCGTCGGCCTGCCTGTCCGCGAGCAGTTGCGCCGCCATGGCGGGGTCCACGATGCTGCCCTGGGCGAACACCGGGAGCGCGACCGCCGCCTTGATGCTGGCCGCCAGATGGACGGCGAATCCGGGTGGTTGATACAGACCGGGACGGGTGACGTGGCCGGTGTAGATGCTACCGCTGGTGACGCTGATGAAATCCAGCAGGCCATCGTCCGCCAGGTGGCGGGCGATCTCCGCCGCGTCTTCCGGCTTGATGCCGGCCCAGGGCGCGTATTCGTCGCCGGCCAGGCGCAGCCCGACGATGGCGGCGCGCCCCAGTTCGTTGCGCACCGACTCGATGACCTGACGGGCGAAGCGTAGCCGGTTCTCCAACGCACCGCCGTACTGATCGCCGCGCTGGTTGGTCAGCGGCGATAAAAACTGGCGGATCAGGCTGTCCTGACCGGCGTTAATCTCGACTCCATCCAAACCGCCGTCGCCGGCGTACCGGGCCGCCTGGCGGAATCCTTCGACCACGGCGGCGATGTCTTCGGGGTCCATGGCCTGCGGTAGTTCGCGGCTGTTGACCTCCGGCACCGGCGACGGCGCCCACAGCGGCAACTGGGAATAATGGCTGCTGCCCTGCATCCCGCTGTGGGTCAGGTGCGCCAGCGCCAGCGCGCCGTGCCGATGCACTGCGTCCGCCGCCCCGCGATAACCGTCCACCACGGCGGCGTCATAGCCGAACACCGCGTATTCGTAGGGCCAGTCCGAGGGATGCACCACGCTGCCTTCCAGCACGATCAGCCCGGCCCCGCCCGCCGCGCGGGCTTCGTAGTAGGCGGCGTGGCGCTCGGTGAAGCGGTTGTGGGTGGCGAAATTGGTCTGATGGGCGGCGAACACGAATCGGTTCGGCGCGGTCTTGCGGCCCAGCGGCAGCGGGGCGAACAGACCTTCCATCGAATCGTCGGAAGCGTTGGGGGCGTTCATGGTGACGACCTCATATGATCTTTCAAAAACAAATCGGGTACGAATTCCCCTCCTTGGACAAGGAGGGGTGGCGCGGTAGCGCCGGGGTGGTTCGACTGCGGGAGCAAACCCCCTCGGCCCTGCGGGCCACCCCCCCTTGGCAGGGGGGGAATCAAGACCGGATTATTTGGTTGAAGATCATATGAGAGCGCGGCGACGGAACTGGCGGGTTCGAAAATGCAGTCGGGATCGGGCGCATCCGGCGCACGGCCGGTGAAATGCTTGGCCGCGATACAGCCGCCGTGACAGCGGGCGTAGGCGTTGCATTGCTGGCAACCTCCGCCCACCTGCCAGTCGCGCAAGTGGGCGAACAGCGACGCGGTCCGCCAGATTTCGGTAAAGCCGCCGGGTTGCCGCACGTTGCCGGCGGAGAATTCCGGCGCCAGCAGGAACGGACAGGCGTAGACCTCGCCCACCGGATCGACGCAGCAGACGATCCGGCCCGCGCCGCACAGGTTCAAGCCCTCCAGCGGTTGCCCGTAGGCCGACAGATGGAAGAAGGAATCGCCGGTCGGCACTTCGGGATGCGCCAGCAACCATTGATACAGTTGCTGGTTCTGCGCGGTGGTCGGGCGCAGATCTTCCCAGACCTCGCGCCCGCGGCCGGTCGGGCGCAGCCGGGTCAGCCGCAGTTCCGCGCCGTAGCGTTGCGCCAGCGCCGCCAAGTCCTCGATTTCAGCAAAGTTGTGGCGGGTGACGGTGGCGTTGATCTTGAACGGGACGCGATGTCGCGCCAGCCGATCCATCGCGCGGCGGGCGCTGTCGTAGGAGCCGGCGCCGCGCACCGGATCGTTGGTTTCGGCGGTCGCTCCGTCCAGGCTGATCTGTACGTCCAAATAGTCCCGTTCGGCGATCCAGGCGGCGGCGGCTTCGTCGATCAGATGGCCGTTGGTGCTGAACTTGACCCCGATGCCCCGCGCCAGGCTGTAGTCCATCAACTCGAAGAAATCGTTGCGGATCATCGGCTCGCCGCCGCCGACGTTGATGTAAAACACCTTCATCTCCGCCCATTCGTCGATCAGGCGCCTGGCTTCGGCGGTAGTCAATTCCGCCGGCTGGCGGCGACCCGACGATGACAGGCAATGGACGCAGCGCAGATTGCAGGCGTAGGTGATCTCCCAGGTCAGGCAGATCGGGGCATTCAGGCCCTGGCGAAATAAGTCGTAGCTCATGGCTGATCGCTTCCGCTGGCATACAGCAGTCGAGAACGGGAAAGGCGGGGGGATAACGGGCCGGAGTCCGCTTCCCGGCGTTCAGCCTTCGGCGGTGGTCGGGTCGATACCCACCTTGATTTCAGCGATCCGGTTCGCCGGAAATCCACCCTGCTCGGCGTGTTGTTTCACCAGCTCAGCATTGGGCGCGATGTAGACGCAGTAGATCTTGTCGTCGGTGACGTAGCTATGCACCCATTGAATTTGCGGTCCCAGCGCGTTCAGCACCGCACGGGATTTTTGCGAGATGGCTATCAGGTCCGCTGAAGATAGTTGGCCAGCGCCGGGCAATTCGCGCTCGATCAGATACTTGGGCATGACGGTGAACCTCTTTGGTGGA
>DAIRDI010000400.1:0-224 GCA_036796235.1 Candidatus Competibacteraceae bacterium
GCGGCTGTTCGGCGACGAGATAAGGTAAATAGTCGCGCAGCGACTCGCGTTCCGACTCGTGGCCCGCGAAATCCCAAATCATCGCGCCGATCGATTGCTCCGGCGCGCCATGCTGCAAGCGCCCGAGGGCGGGATTGGCGAACAGGATGCGCCCGGTCGCATCGCTTTCCTGCACGCCGTAGGGAAGCAGTTCGACCAGCGTCCGATAGCGCTCCTCGCTTTCC
>DAIRDI010000400.1:234-2907 GCA_036796235.1 Candidatus Competibacteraceae bacterium
CTTGTTCTTCCGCCAACACCTGCTCGGTGACGTCCTGCACCGTGCCGAGCGAACGCAGCGGGCGGCCGTCGTCGGCGTATTCGGTTTCGCCGCGTTCGCGCACGTACTTGACCCGCCCGTCCGCGAACAGCAGACGATGAACGATCTGATAGGGCTCATGGTTCGCGACCGAAGTTTGATAGGCCTCGTCCACGCGGTTCCGATCCTCGGGATGAACCAGTGCGAGAAACGCCTCATAAGTGGCCTCGAAACGCTCGGGGTCGATCTCGAAGATGCGAAAAATCTCCTCCGACCACCAGAGTTGGTTATCGAGCAGATTCAACTCCCAACCGCCGACCTTGGCCACCCGTTCCGCTTCGCGATAGCGCGCCTCGCTGGCGACCAGCGCCTCCTCGACCCGCTTGCGTTCGTCGATGTCGGTGTGCGTGCCCAACATGCGCAACGGATGACCATCGGCGTCCCATAGCACGACTTTGCCGAGGGAAAGGATCCATTTCCAGTCGCCGGCGGCGGTGCGTTGGCGGAATTCCACCTGATAATCAGGGATGCGATGAGCGACATAATCGCGGAAGGTTTGCACTACTCGCGCAGTGTCGTCTGGGTGCAGGCGGTCGATCCAGGCCAGATGCGTCTCGCGGAACGTCGCCGGGTCGTAACCCAGCATGGTGGCGTACTCGGCGTTGACCACGGCCTCGCCGGTGGCGATGTCGAGATCGTAAAGCCCCTGGTTGGCCGCGCGCAAAGCGAGCTGGAGACGCTCCTCGCTCTGCCGCTCGACGTCCCGCAAACGGCGGCGTTCGCTCACGTCGAGGAGCACTCCCTCACCGTGCACGACCGTACCGTCCGCCGCGCGAGTCAGCCAGGTATGGTCCTCGATCCATAGCCACTGGCCATCGGCGCGGCGCAGGCGGTATTCCTGGAGGTAGTCGTCCGGTCCCCGGGCAAAATGTTCGGCCACCTCGGCCTCGACGCGCGGACGGTCTTCCGGGTGGATGAGGTCGGCATAGATCAGGCTTCCGGATCGGAATTCCTCGGGCGCATAACCCCAGTCCGCAACATTGTCGCTGACGAAGCTGACCGGCCAGCCGGGTTCGTTGCGCCAGGCGATGGCGATCACCGGGGAATGGTCGATCAGGCTGGCCAACTGCCGCAACTGCGCCTGGCGCTGTTGCAGTTCCTCGGCCATGCGGTCGATGGCCGCGCCGATGGCCGCCAGTTCGTCGCGGCCGGCGAGTCCGGCGCGGGCCTCCATCCGCCCGGCGCCCAGGGCGGCGGCGGTGGCGGTGAGCTGGGCGACGCGGTGAAACCACAGCAGGTGCAACAGAATGGCCAGGAGAACGGCGGACAGCAGGATGATGCCCGCCTCGCGCCAGATTGCCCACCGACCGGCATACAGACGCTCGGCCAAAGGTTGAGTCAAATCCACCCGCAGAAACAGATGATAATCATTGATCATGGCAACATGGCCCAGCAGGGCTTCCTCATCCGGCATGGGGTGCATGTGAACGGCCATCTCCTGATGGTCCAAGGTATGGTGGATGGCTTGCCGGAGGGCCGGGGATTCACCGTCCAGGACCTCCGCCAGCGGGTGCCCCACCTGCAAGCGCGAGAGGGCGGCCTCAATGCGCCCCTCTCCATCCGTCAGCCAGGCATGGGTGACGCCCGAATACAGACCCAGGCCGGACACCAGGCGCCGCGCCTGCAGGCGGTTGCCCTGGCCCAGTTGCACCTCCAGGCGCGTCTGTTCCACGGCCATGCGATCCAACAGGCGCCGCTGCTCGCGCAGACTCACATCCTCGCGGTATTCATGCACTTGAAAAAGGTAGATGACCACCGCCCCCATCAGAGCCAACAGGACGAGCAGCAAGGGCACCAGCCAGCGCGCCGGGAAAATCAGCAGCGGTTTCCAGGTCATGGTTCTGCCTCCATGTTGGCGCTGGCCTGCATGACGGGCCGGGCATCCAGCAGGGCGCCCCAGTCGGGGGCGCGGTCGATCAAGCCGAGTTGGCGCAGGGTTTCCGCAACCCCCGATCCAACCCGCGTCAGTTCCGGCGATGGTCCAGAGAGCAGGCGGACGCCCTCCTTGAGGTCCGTCAGAGTCAATCCCCCCAAGGTGGCGCGATAGTCCTCGGGGGTCAGTTCCACCCCAGGGGCCAACGAGTCGGCGGCGCTCTCGTCCGCCAGCAGGGCGCGGCGGGCGCGTTCCCAGCCAGCCAGCAGCTCTACCCACTCGGGCAGGCGTGGTTCCAGGACATCGGCGCGGGCCACCAGGACATCCACGATCTCGCCGGGCATGGCGCGACTGTCGAAAATCACGTTGAAGCCGCGGGCTGCGAGCCAGCTTTTCATCGGTTCGAAGGTGATCACCGCGTCGGCGCGTCCGCTGGTCAGGACGGAGCCGTGCTGCGCCGCCTCCACGTGGATCAGCCGCACATCGTCGCGGGAGAGGTTCCCAGCCCGCAGCAGGCGATCCAGGACCAGGGTTCCCAGGGCGGTCTGTTCCAGGGCGATGGTCTGGCCCTTGAGGTCCGCCGGCGCGCGGATGCCCTCCCGCGCCAAGACCGCGTCGGCGCCGTGGGAGACATCCAGCACGGCAATGATTTTCAGTTCCAGACCGGCGTCCGCCAGGCGCAAGACCTCGTCCAGAGTGAGCGCGGCGCCGTCCAAAAGCCC
>DAIRDI010000401.1:0-2897 GCA_036796235.1 Candidatus Competibacteraceae bacterium
GCGCCGAGGAACTGCGCATCGAACTGTATGAGAAGGTCAACGCGCTCGGCATCGGCGCGCAGGGTCTCGGCGGGTTGACCACCGTAGTGGACGTCAAGGTGCTCGATTATCCGACCCACGCCGCCAACCTGCCGGTCGCGATGGTGCCGAACTGCGCCGCGACCCGCCACGTCCACTTCCACCTCGACGGCACGGGGCCGGCCCAACTGGAGCCGCCGAATTTGGACGACTGGCCGAAGCTGACCTATGCGCCGACTAATGCCCGGCGGGTCGATCTGGCGACCGTCACCCGCGAGGAAGTCGCGACCTGGAAGCCGGGCGAGGTACTGCTGCTCAACGGCAAGATGCTCACCGGCCGCGACGCCGCCCACAAGCGGATGACCGACATGCTGAACGCCGGCCAGAAGCTGCCGGTCGACTTCACCAACCGCTTCATTTATTACGTCGGTCCGGTCGATCCGGTGCGCGACGAGGTGGTCGGTCCCGCCGGCCCCACCACCGCGACCCGGATGGACAAGTTCACCCGCCAGATGCTGGAGCAAACGGGCCTGCTGGGCATGATCGGCAAGTCCGAACGCGGCCAGATCGCCATCGACGCGATCAAGGATAATAAAGCGGTGTACCTGATGGCGGTCGGCGGCGCGGCCTACCTGGTGTCCAAGGCGATCAAGGCGTCCCAAGTGCTCGCCTTCGAAGATCTGGGCATGGAGGCGATTTACGAATTCGAGGTGAAGGACATGCCGGTGACGGTGGCGGTGGACGCCCAGGGTTCCAGCGTCCACCAGACCGGACCGCGGGAGTGGCAAATGAAGATCGGCAAGATTCCGGTGGTGGAAGCCGCATAACTTTTACCAGACCACCAAGGTGGTCCGTTTCTTCCCCAATCCCCTCTCGAACGCAGGGAGGGAAGGGGAAGGAACGATCGACCGCCGAGGACCATGCCGATGCCGGAATTCACCTGTTTGAACGCGACCCTGACCGATTCCATCGCCTGGGTCGAACTGAACCGTCCCGACAAGGCGAATGCCCTGAACGGAACCCTGTGGCGGGAAATCGGCGACGCTTTTCGCTGGGTGGATGAGACCAGCGACATTCCTCTGCTCGGAGATGCTCGAATGCAGTGCGCTATCTATAGAAGTCCCAAAAAATCAGATACCTATCTCTATCTTGCCGCGAGGGACGATTTCTCTCGCGTTCCCGAGACGCTACTAAAAATGCTGGGCGAACCGGTTCATGTGATGGACTTGGAACTACGTCCAGAGCGGCGGTTGGCGCAAGAGGATGTGAGGGAAGTGCTGCATAATCTACGGGAGCAGGGGTGGCACCTGCAAATACCGAGGCAGGACGATCCGCTGGCGATCCGGCATTGAGAGATTTGTCTGATATTCAACCAGTTATGAGGCAAGAGCGGGATGCTACCCATCCCGCTCGGTGGAGGTTTCGCTGTCAAAGGCGCGGTCGCCACGTTGACGAACTCGGGGACGGTGTTCGCAGGACATCATCAACTGCTTGCGGTGGTGAGTCGGGCGGGCCGGCGCTGTTGGCGCCAGCGGGTGAGGGAGGCCCGGGGTCGGGGAAGCTGCTTACCGTCCCCGCTCCCGCGCGATGGCCCGATAGCCGATGTCGGTGCGGTAGTAGACGCCGTCCCAACGCACCCGTTTGGCCAGACTGTAGGCCAGGCTTTGCGCCTCGGCGACCGTGTTCCCGAGCGCGGTGGCGCACAGCACCCGCCCGCCGTGGGTGACGACTTGGTCGTCCTGGGTTTCCACCGCGCCGGCGTGAAATAGCTTAATATCATTGCCCCAATCTTCGTCGCGCGCCGGCAAGCCTTCAATGACATCGCCCTGACGGTAACGCCCAGGATAACCAGCGGCGGCCATCACCACTCCCAGCGCCGGTCGTGGGTCCCAGTCCGCCCGGACTTCATGCAGGCGCCCGTCCAGCGCCGCCTCGCACAGATCCACCAGATCGGAACGCAGCCGCATCAGCAGGGGCTGGGTTTCAGGATCGCCCAACCGGCAGTTGTATTCCAGCACCTTGGGGCCGTCGGCGGTGACCATGACCCCGGCGTAGAGAAAGCCGACGTAGCGGCAACCTTCCTCGGCCATGCCGCGCACGGTCGGTTCGATGATCTCGGCCATAATTCGATCATGCAGTTCGGGCGTCACCACCGGGGCCGGCGAATACGCGCCCATGCCGCCGGTGTTGGGACCCCGGTCGCCGTCGTCGCGGGCCTTGTGATCCTGCGACGACGCAAACGGCAAAATATGCTCGCCGTCGGTCATGACGATGAAGCTGGCCTCCTCGCCGCGCAGGAACTCCTCGACCACCACCCGGTGGCCGGCCTTGCCGAAGTCGGCGCCACTCAGCATCCCGCGCATGGCGGCGATGGCTTCCTCTTCGCTTTGCGCCAGAATCACGCCCTTGCCTGCCGCGAGTCCGTCGGCTTTCACCACGACGGGGGCGCCCATCTCGCGGATGAAGGCTTCCGCCGTATCGGGGTCGGTAAAGCTCTGGTAGCGTGCGGTGGGGATGCGGTGGCGGGCGAGGAAATCCTTGGCGAAGGCTTTGGAGCCTTCCAGTTGCGCCGCCGCCTTGCTCGGCCCGAAACAGCGCAGCCCGGCGTTGGCGAACAGATCGGTGATTCCCAGCACCAGCGGCACTTCGGGGCCGATGATGGTGAGATCGACATGATGACCTTGGGCGAACTTGAGCAAATCCAGCGGATCGTCGGCGGTGATGGCGATGTTGGCGACCTTGGGTTCGCGGGCGGCGCCGGCGTTACCCGGCGCGACGTAAACGTTGCTCACCCGGCTGGATTGCGCCACCTTCCAGGCCAGGGCATGTTCGCGGCCACCGCCGCCGACGATCAGGATGTTCATGGATTGAATAGTCTC
>DAIRDI010000402.1:0-2880 GCA_036796235.1 Candidatus Competibacteraceae bacterium
ATGACGAGGATCAAGGCGGGCATTGTCGGTGGGACCGGTTATACCGGCGTCGAACTGTTGCGGTTGCTGGCGCCGCATCCGGCGGTGGAACTGACCGTCATCACTTCGCGCGGCGAGCGGGGCGTCCGGGTCAGCGAGCTGTTTCCCAATCTGCGTGGCCGGGTGGATCTGGCTTTCGTCGAACCGGATGATGCCGTCCTGAAAGCCTGTGATGTGGTGTTCTTCGCCACCCCCAACGGTACCGCCATGAACAGCGCGCCGGCGTTGCTGGAGGCTGGGGTTAAGATCATCGATTTGGCCGCCGACTTCCGATTGCGGAGTGTCGAGGATTGGGAGCGGTGGTACGGGATGCCGCATGCCTGCCCGGAATTGCTGGCGGAAGCGGTCTATGGCCTGCCCGAGGTGAATCGGGACGCCATTCGCGCCGCCCGGCTGGTGGCCAACCCCGGCTGCTATCCGACTGCGGTGCAACTGGGATTTCTCCCCCTGCTGGAGGCGGGCGTCATCGACCGGTCCTCGCTGATCGCCGATGCCAAGTCCGGGGTCAGCGGCGCCGGGCGCAAGGCGGAAGTCGGGATCCTGCTGGCCGAAGCCGGCGACAATTTTAAGGCCTACAATGTACCCGCTCACCGCCATCTGCCGGAGATTCGCCAGGGTTTGATAGCGATGGCCGGTGGTCCGGTGGATCTGGTATTCGTGCCGCATCTGACGCCGATGATTCGTGGGATTCACGCTACCCTGTATGCGACGCTGACCGAACCTGACGTGAATTTGCAGGCGTTATTCGAACAACGCTACGCAGGCGAACCGTTCGTGGATGTGTTGCCGCCGAAGTCGCATCCCGAGACCCGCGGCGTGCGCGGGTCGAACCAGTGCCGGCTGGCGGTGCATCGTCCGCAGCAGGGCAAGACCGCGGTGGTGCTATCGGTCATCGATAATCTGGTCAAGGGCGCGGCCGGTCAGGCGGTGCAGAACATGAACCTGATGTTTGACTTACCGGAGGCTACGGGGTTGGATGGGGTTGCGTTGTGGCCCTGAGCGGGGCGAACAATTCTTGACCGGAACAGTCAACAAACCACATACTCCTCCCAGCATTGAATTTCGTTGTTTCCTTAACTTTCAGAGGTAGCGAGCCATGAATGCCACCGTGGAAAATTTCACCCCCGCCGATAGCCCCCTGCTGTTTACCGATGATGCCGCATTGAAAGTCAAAGGGTTATTGGAAGAAGAGCAGAATCCCAATCTCATGCTGCGCGTGTTTATCAGCGGCGGCGGTTGCTCGGGTTTCCAGTACGGATTCACTTTTGACGAGTCCCTGACCGACGGAGACACCGTGGTGGAAAACCAAGGCGTGAAGCTGCTGATCGATCCGATGAGCTTCCAGTACCTGGTCGGCGCCGAGATCGACTACACCGAGGGTCTGGAAGGCGCGCAGTTTGTCATTCGCAATCCCAACGCCTCCACCACCTGCGGTTGTGGCTCGTCGTTCTCCGCGTGACCTATGCCTTCGGTCGAGGAAGCACTGGCACTGATCCGACACGGGTCGGTGGATCTGCTGATTGAGGAGGAGTTAAGCGGGCGGCTCCAGTCGGGTCGGCCGTTGCGGGTCAAGGCCGGCTTCGACCCGACCGCGCCCGATCTGCACCTGGGCCACACGGTGCTGATCAACAAGCTGCGGCAATTTCAGGAGCTCGGGCATCATGTCATGTTCCTGATCGGCGATTTCACCGGGATGATCGGCGATCCAACCGGTAAAAATATCACCCGAAAGCCGCTGACCCGCGCGGAGATATTGGCGAACGCCGAGACTTATCGGGAGCAGGTGTTCAAGATTCTCGATCCCGACCGAACCGAGGTGTTGTTCAACTCAGCCTGGTTCGACCGGATGACGCCGGCTGATTTCATCCATCTGGCGGCTCAGCACACGGTCGCCCGGATGCTGGAACGGGATGATTTTGGCAAGCGCCACGCCAGCGGCCAGCCCATCGCCATCCACGAGTTCCTGTATCCGTTGGTGCAGGGCTACGACTCGGTGGCCATGCGCGCTGACGTGGAACTGGGCGGCACCGACCAGAAATTCAACTTGTTGGTCGGCCGCGAATTGCAGAAGCACTACGGCCAGCCGTCACAGATCGTCCTGACCATGCCGATCCTGGAAGGCTTGGACGGCGTGCGGAAGATGTCGAAATCGCTGGGCAACTACGTGGGCATTCGCGATGGACCCAACGAGATGTTCGGCAAACTGATGTCGATTTCCGACGAACTGATGTGGCGCTACTTCGAGTTGCTCAGTTTTAAGCCGATTAACGAGATTACCGCATGGCGGCGCCAGGTTGTTGAAGAGGGATTGAATCCCCGAGATGTCAAGTTTAACTTGGCTGAAGAGATCGTGGCCCGCTTCCATGGGGTTGCGGCGGGCCGGCAGGCTTTGGCGGCATTCATCGAGCGGTTTCAGAAAGGTGGCTTGCCGGAAGATCTGGTCGAGATCGAGGTGCGGTCACGCGCCGGTTGGTTGCCGATCGCCAACCTGCTCAATGAGGCCGGATTGGCAGCCAGCACTTCGGAGGCGCTGCGCTTGATCCAGCAGGGCGCGGTGCGTATCGACGGCGAGCGTATCGAACAGCGCGACCTCGAACTGGTTGCGGGCAGCAACCACATCTATCAGGTGGGCAAGAGGAGGATTGCTCGGATCAAGGTTGCTTGAATCTTTGATGATTTGATGACGGAGAGCTTGACAGTCAGGTGTTTCTATCTATAATGACGGTTTACTTGAGGCGAAGGTTCTTCACTAAGAGCATAGCGCCAAGGTAACGGTGGTAGGAATGAGCCCATTGGTGCTCCACTCTTTGGGTGGAAGCGCGGGCGAGATCGTTAAGAAGG
>DAIRDI010000403.1:0-2873 GCA_036796235.1 Candidatus Competibacteraceae bacterium
GGCGCCCGGCCCTACCAGCAACTGGTGGTGCAATGGTCCTGTCACGTCGAAACCGCGCCCGGCCGGCTGGCGCACCATGCTTTTTTGGCCGAGGGTCAAGGCGATCCGCGTCGCGCCTTCACCGAGACCCTGCTCGCCGTCGCGGGCGACGCCGGACCGGTGTTCGTCTACAACCGGGGATTCGAGGTCGGACGGCTGCGGGAACTTGCCCAGACGTACCCCGACCTCGCGACGGCGTTGGCCGCCCTGATCGTGCGAGTGGTCGATCTCAAGCCCTTGACCGAACGGTACTATTGTCATCCCGCGATGAAGGGAAGCTGGTCGCTCAAGGCGGTGCTGCCGACGATTGCGCCCGACCTGGATTACGAGGAACTCGCCATCGGGGACGGCGGGGCGGCCAGCAGCGCCTGGCGGGAACTGTATCACCCCGCGATCTCCGCCGAACGGAGCACCGAACTGCGGGCGGCGCTGGCCGAATACTGCGAGCGGGATACGCTGGCGTTGGTGCGGCTGGCGGCTTTTTTGGCTGCGTTTCCAACATCTGATTGAGGAACGTGACATGTTGCTGCAACCCATGAATTTCCGGGACTACGCCGCGGCGCGGATCGCCAAGACGCTGTTAGCGGTATTTTTCACTCGATCCACCTTGTTTGGCGCGCAATTTTCTTTTAGGAATATCGTGACGAACGCCTATCGGTTCGCCGACCAGTTGGAGGAACAGCGCCGAGCGGACGACCGGCTGAACGAACTGGCCGTCACCCTGCTGGAAGGGATGCTGTTCGGTTTTTACAACAATCGCCAGGAAAACAAAAATTGGTCATCCATGGTTCATAACCATCGGATTCCTCTGTTTATCCGGGACGCCTATCGGATTGCCGATTTGATGGTGGCGCGATCTCAACAGCCCCCCGAAATCCAGGACGCTCCCGCCGACGCCGGAGTTGCTAAGCCGGTCAACCCACAGGAGTAAGCCGTGACCAGAACCGAGGAGAACGGCCGCAATCGGGCCCAGCCGGCGCCCGAGGCTTCGGCGTGATGTTGACGCTGGCCTACACCATGCACCAGGGCAAACTCTGCCGCCAACAGCAGGACTGCATCCTGATCGACGGCACGATTTACCAGGACCGGGTGTTACCGATCGCCGCCTGGTCTTCGATGGCGAACGAGGTGTTGCTGGCGGTGGCCGACGGGGTGGCGAGCAGCGGCGGCAATCGCCGGATCGCTCCGCAACAGGCCAGCCGGATCGTGCTGGAGGAACTAATGAAAGCGGTTCGGGAACACCCGGAATGGCTTCAGGACGGATTCGTCGCCAATCGGCATGCGCGACACATTCAGACTCAACTTTCCGACAAGCTGGCCGATAACCCCAAGACATACGGCGCGGCCTCGACCCTGGCAGTCGCGCACGTCCGGGGCCAGCGGGCGGCAATCCTCAACGTGGGCGACTCCCGGGTGTATCAGGCGAACCGGGCAGGAGAATGGCGGCGGCTGTCCAAGGACCACACGGTCTTGCAAGGGATGATCGACCGGGGCGAGGCGTCGCTCGATACCGAATACGCCAGCTTATACGGGGCGCTGGAACATGGGTTGTGCGCCGACCCCGAGGCAAGCGATTTCGCCATCCATCGCGTCACGGTGACCCTGGAACCCGGCGATCGGCTGGTGCTGTGCAGCGACGGCATCCACGATCAGATCGGGGAAGCCAAACTATGGGCGTTGTTCGATCCGTCCTTGGATGTGGCGGCGCAGGCCAAGGTCTGGCGGGATGCGGTGTGGCGGGTTGGGGCGAAGGATAATTTGTCGTTGATCGTAGTCACGATTGAAACGTAAGATGCCGACGGCATTGAGAATCGGTCCCTACCGCTTTTTCTTCTACGCGAGTGATCGTGATGAGCCGCAGCACGTTCATATCGAGCGAGAAGACAAGATTGCGAAGTTCTGGCTCGATCCAGTTCGGTTACAAAAAAGCGGCGGCTTTTCTCGGATAGAGCTTGCGCGTATTCAACAATTGGTTTCCGATGATCAACTGAGGTTGATGGAGGCTTGGAATGCGTACTTCCACGGTTGAAATCCAAATCCCTGACGCTGAAAATGTAACAGTCACGGAAGATACCCTGAGTGTTGATCTCAGTGATGGACGAACTCTAGGAGTCCCACTGGCCTGGTTTCCCCGGTTGCTACATGCATCCCAGGAAGAGCGTAATCATTGGAGATTGATCGGCAAGGGCCAAGGTATTCATTGGGAAGAGATTGACGAAGACATCAGCGTTGAAGGTTTGTTGGTGGGTAGACCATCGGGTGAGAGTCAAAAATCCTTCGAGCAGTGGTTAAAAGAACGATCAGTTTGTTTGACGTAAGGCTATGAATCACGATATTTACTCCTGTAAATTTTCCAATAAAATGGACAGACCTGATGCAACCTCAACCACGGATCCACCTAACCTCCGAACAATACCTTTCTCAAGAAAGACGGTCGGACACCAAAAGCGAATATTTCGATGGTGAAATTTTCGCCATGGCCGGCGCCAGTCGCGAACACAACCAGATTTCGGCGAATCTGGTCAGAGTTTTTGGAAATCATTTTCTGGAAAAACCGTGCAGCGTTTATTCCAGCGACATGAAAGTCAGGATCGAGAAAGCCCGAAAATACACGTATCCGGACATTGTCATTGCCTGCCAAACGGAACGCTTCGAGGACGAAAACCGGGATGTTCTGCTCAATCCCGTGGTCATCCTCGAAATTCTGTCCGATTCGACGGAAGCCTACGACCGAGGCCGCAAGTTCCTTCATTATCAGCTTCTCGATTCACTGGTTGATTATCTCCTGGTTTCCCAGGACACGCCCCGGATCGAAAGGTTTACCCGCCACGAAA
>DAIRDI010000404.1:0-2872 GCA_036796235.1 Candidatus Competibacteraceae bacterium
CCCGCGACCGGGTCGAGATTTTGGACCATGTGGTTCACCAGCGCGTCTTGCTCCAAGGTTTTGCTATGGGTCGGCTCCCGGACATTGCCGAAGTGGCTCGTTAAGAATTCAGACCGGGAACTCCTCACTCAGGGCGTCGGCCGGACGCGCGGTTTTCAGGGCGAATCTCTTCTCAACGCTCGACTGCCGATTCACATCCAACCCCACCGTCATTGGCTGCCCCCAACTCCCGATCGGCGACCCACTGGCGCAAGCGGGCGGGGAGACGGGGTTCGATGTGCTCGGGATCGATGGCGAATACGTCGTTGCTGGGCGGGAGCTCCAGCCGGGACGCTTTTGTAGCCACCGCCATCACCACGGGCGCAGTTCCTTGTCGGCGTAGATAAGCGAGCACCTGAAGCAGATTCAACGCCGCCGGACTCCACGGCGTCGCCACCACATCCGGTCGGGTCATCAAGATCTGTCGTAACCCCTCGTTGTAGTCGGAAACGTCACCGATCCAATCAAAGCCCGGTAACGCGGAGAAGGCGGCCAAGTCCAGAGTCGGCTCACACTCGTGCAAGGCGACGGTCAACAACCGCCAGGAGTTTTGAGAGGCAATAGGTTGTTTCAAGGTGATCCCCTCAACGTGACTAAGTCACTTTAACCCACCACACGCAGTCAACCCTATCCCGAATATCCGGTATTTTGCGGGGAAAAAACTACGGATTTTGCCGTAGCCACGGTCCGGTGGAACTCGGTCGCGGGCGCGGTGGCGGTGGCGTGGAACCCCACCGCCAAGACTGAAAACTCACCAGTCCTGGCTGAAGGTTCCGACCCGGCAACCGTTCAACGAACGATGTGTTTCTGTCCTTCGCCGGCGATGAAGTCGAAGAGTTTCTGCACGTTGGCGGACGGCGCGCCCTTGGTTAAGGCGGTCACCGGACGACCGACTAACGGGGTTTCCGGCGAGTGCAGACCCTGATCCTGCGCGGCAAGCGGACCGGCGCCGACCGCCCCAGAGGTTTCCGCGATCTTCTTTTTTAAATCCACCGCATCGGTCGCTTCCAGAAGATTGGCGGTGGCCCACTCCGCATCATTCATGATCCTTTCCCGCCAAAGCTTGTTGGTCCCCGTCATTTGAGTGGGGAATACCACCACGATCGGCAGATCCGGACCACCGACTTCCTTCCAGTTGACGATGTTACCGGTGAAAATACCCTTGAGTTGATCCTTGGACAGGCTCTTGACCGCCGCCACCTCCTTGTTGGCCAGCACTTGAATCTTGTCACGACCGATGACCCGATACCGGTAATCCTTGGGATTCGTGATTGCATGGTCTTTCTGCTTCATCAAATCCAGCCACGCATCGAAACTCAAGCCAGCCGCCGCGACATCGATGACGCCTTTTTCGACATTAATGAAGGCTTGATCGGGTCCTTCCGAAGTCAACGTCAATCGTATGCTGGTCGCTTTCTGGAACGGTTCCTGAATTAGCTTGAAAATGTTTTCCATCGGCGCCGAGCCGCCGCCGACCTTGATTTCCTCGGCGGCGCCCGCCGTCGCCCCAAAACCCAAGGCCATGACCGCCGCCAGACCCCCGGTTACCAATACCCGCACTATCATTTTCATCGACTACCCTCCTGTCGTTCGTTGGTTGGGTTGTTATGAGGATTCATATCCACGTCAAGAACACTACCCCCGATCCCTCAATGTGGATGAGTCACACTAACCCACCACATGCAACCTTTCACATCCCAAATATCTGGTATTTTACGGGGAAAAAACTACGGATATTGCCGTGGTCGCGGTCCGGCGGAGGTTCGCCAGCGAGCGGGATGGAGGCGGAACCGCTCCATCCGCGTGAGGGCTTCAGGAGGGAATTGAGAGGGGAACAGCGCTCGGTTTAGCGAAACGGATCGACCAGACCGCTGCGGACGGCGAAGCGGGTCAGGCCCGCCACGTCGTGGATATTCAGCCGTTCCATGAGTTGGACCCGGTGGGTTTCGACGGTTCGGACGCTGACGTACAAACGCTCGGCCATCTCGCGGGTGGTGCAACCCTCCGCGATCAGTTGCAGAATTTCGCGCTGGCGAGGGGTCAGTAGCTCGGGGCCGGTCGGCGACTGACCGACGGTTTCCCTGCGGGCGAGTCGCAGGTAGTCATCAACCAGGTAGCGCGACACCGCCGGACTGAGCCAATGCTCGCCGGCGCGGACCGCGCGCAGCGCGCGTTCCAACTCCTCGACGGCGGCATCCTTGACCACGTAGCCGACGGCTCCAGCCCGCAGCGCTTCCAGCACGTAATTTTCGGCGGTGTGCATGGACAGGATGATGATCTGGATTTGAGGTGTTGCCTTGGCGATCAGCGCCGTGGCGTCCAAGCCGTTCAACCCCGGCATGGCGATATCGAGCAGCGCGATATCCGGTTCCAGCTCTCGCGCCAAGCGCACCGCTTCGCGCCCGTCGCTGGCCTCGGCGACGACTTGGAATCCTTCGAATGCTTCCACCAGTTTGCAAAGACCGGCCCGGATCAAGGTATGGTCGTCGGCCAGCAGAACTCGAACATCACTCACGGCGGGGTCCTCGGCATCGGGATAGTGACATCGATACGGGCGCCCGAGCCTGGCCGGCTGACGAGCGCAAACCGGCCATCGAGCAGCTCGGCGCGCTCGCGCATGCCGATCAGCCCCAAACCCGATGCGGATGCGGGGTTGTTCGAAAGGGCGTCCGGATAGAATCCAACGCCGTCGTCCTGGACCGCGAGCGTCAGTTCCCCAGCGTCGACCGCGATCGCGATGTCGATCCGTCGCGCGTCGCCATGCCGGATGGCGTTGCCGACCGCTTCCTGGACGATGCGAAACACCGCCGTCTCCAAGTCCGGAGACAACAAC
>DAIRDI010000405.1:0-2861 GCA_036796235.1 Candidatus Competibacteraceae bacterium
TGCGGCTCCGCCGTGGCCACGCCGAGCACCGCATACGGGCAGCGTTCCCGCGCGCACAGCGTCTGAAAGATATCCAGCCCCTCGGCGGCGATGGCCAACACGTAGCGCTCCTGCGCTTCGTTACACCAGATCTGCATCGGCGTCATGCCGGGGTCGTCGTTCGGCACGTCGCGCAACTCGAAAACACCGCCCCGCTCCGCGCCGTGGATGATTTCCGGTACGGCGTTGGCCAAGCCGCCCGCACCGACGTCGTGAACGGAGAGAATGGGATTGGCCTTCCCCAAGGCCACGCAGCGGTCGATGACTTCCTGGGCGCGACGCTGCATTTCCGGATTGCCGCGTTGCACCGAGGCGAAATCGAGGTCCGCGCGGGAGCTGCCGGCCGTCATGCTCGACGCCGCGCCGCCGCCCAGCCCGATCAGCATGGCGGATCCACCCAGGACGACAATCGCGGCGCCTGGCGGCAGTTCGGCCTTGTGGACATGCGGTTCGCGGATATTGCCCAGCCCGCCGGCGAGCATGATCGGCTTGTGGTAGCCGCGCCGCTGGCCGTCGGGACCCTCCTGCTCGAACGTGCGGAAGTAGCCGGCCAGGTTAGGACGGCCGAACTCGTTGTTAAAAGCCGCCGCGCCGATGGGACCCTCCAGCATGATCTCCAAGGCCGAGGCGATGCGCTCGGGCTTGCCGTACTCCCGTTCCCACGGTTGTTCGAAATCGGGAATCCGCAGATGCGAGACCGAGAATCCGCACAGGCCAGCCTTGGGTTTCGCACCGCGTCCGGTAGCGCCCTCGTCGCGGATTTCGCCGCCGGCGCCCGTGGCCGCGCCGGGGAAGGGGGAAATCGCGGTCGGGTGGTTGTGGGTCTCCACCTTCATCAGAATGTGGATGTCTTCCCGATGGTAGCGGTACTGACCGTCGTCCGGATCGGGGAAGAAGCGGCCGGCATGGAATCCGCTCATCACCGCCGCGTTGTCGCGATAGGCCGACAGCACGTCGTCGGGATGGCATTCGTGGGTGTGGCGGATCATGGCGAACAGCGAACGCTCCTGCTTGATCCCGTCCACGATCCAGTCCGCGTTGAAGATCTTGTGCCGACAGTGCTCGGAATTCGCCTGCGCGAACATCATCAGTTCCACGTCGGTGGGGTTGCGCTCCAGCCGGGTGAAACAGTCCAGCAGATAGTCGATTTCCTCTTCCGACAGCGCCAGTCCCAAGTCGCGGTTCGCCGCCGTCAACGCCTCTCGCCCGGCGCCCAGCACGTCCACCGCGGTCATGGGCGCCGGGTCGGCGTGCGCGAACAGGATGGCCGGATCGGCGCCCGGCTCCAACACCACCTCGGTCATCCGGTCGTGCAACAAGGGCTCGATCGCGGCCAGCTCGCCGTTCGTAAGGGGCCGTGCGGACTCCAGAAACCAGGCCACACCGCGTTCGATGCGGTGGACCCGGCGCAGGCCGCAGTTGTGGGCGATATCGGTGGCTTTGGACGACCAGGGTGAAATCGTGCCGGGGCGGGGAACGACCAACAGCAGCGGCGCGCCAGAGGGATGCGCGCGGCCTTCGCGCTTCGCATCCGCCAAGGCGAGCTGGCGCGACGGCGCGGGACCGTACTGGAGCAGGCGCTCCAGCACCTCGCGGTCGGGCACGGTCAGCGCCCCTTCCACGAAATGCACGAACTCGGCGCGGATGGCGGTGACGACCGGAACCCGTCGGCGCAGCGCGACCAGCAGCTTCTGCAAGCGGAACGATGACAGGGCAGGGCTTCCACGAAATTGCAGCATCGCGGGGGTTCTCCGGGTCGGGCAGGGAACGCGGATGATAGCAGCAATCGCCGCTCTAACGGGATGGTCGGAGTGAGGAATGGCCGTTTAGGAGAAGCGCTCTCCGAACCATAAACCCTCTTCCACGATGGTGCGAATGGTGCGCCCACACCTTAAATTCGGGCTGGACGGCCTGGTTTTTTGCGGCGCTCTTGCGAAAGTCGCGCAAAGGTTCACAGGCCTTCTAAAATTCATTGAATGAGGGCCTGATGAAAAGGCCAATTTCGCATTGGAACGGGTAGAACCAGCAGACGCGGCCCATCCAACGCATCGTCATGCGTTTTTTCCCGGACGCCTTGCAAGCGCTCGGCATCTCGGCGACAGCCCGTTCGACGTTCGGTGACGATTGACCCTACATGAGATAGGGAAGGCGATTGCCAGAGGAGGAGTTATGTTGGAAAAGACCACCGCGCACGCGGCGCATGTTTGGTCCGTGGTGCGGGGAAACCGGCCCCGTCCCTTGCCGGAAGCCAGTATCGCCCGTTCCTGGCTCCGTTGCGTCGACCGCTACGGCCTCGATCCGGTTCGCTCCCATCAGACCCAGGTGCTTGAATCGATTCGTTTGCGCGAACACCAGGAGCGCCTGGATGATTTTCTGGAAATCGCCGGCATCGAGACCAACAGCCTCTATCAGCGGATCGCCGGCTCCGGCTTTGCCGTGATCCTGACCGATAGCGAGGGGGTGATCGTCAACTGGACCAGCGACGCCAGCCTGAGCAACGCTTTCGAGCAGGCAGGCTTATGGTTGGGCGCCGTCTGGGACGAAGCAAGCGAAGGAACCAACGGCATCGGCACCGCCCTGATCGAACAACGGGCCTTGACCGTGCATCGCGACGAGCATTTCCACAGTCGCCATATCCCGCTGACCTGTTCGGCGGCGCCGATCTTCGATCCTCAAGGCCAGTTGCTGGCGGTGCTGGATATTTCCTCGGTCAGCTCCCAGGATTCCAAGCAAAGCCAGTTTCACACCCTCGCGCTGGCGGCTTTAAGCGCCCGGATGATCGAGCATTGTTGCTTCCTGCGGGCATTCCGCGAGCAGTGGGT